>NZ_BAAAFX010000017.1:0-255554 GCF_039523755.1 Tatumella terrea
AGGCCCAAAAAGCCAAAATATCCCTTAAAAAACAATGCCGGTCACCTTAAGTGACCGGCATTAGGCTGCCAGGCAGCCTCTTTAGTCATACGGAATTTCTGAGGATTATTTATCCTGCGCAGAGACTCCGGTACGGGTCGCGCTATTGTCTTTACCAAATCTGCGACGAACCACCACAAAGAAGACAGGCACGAGGAAGATAGCCAGACAGGTTGCCGTCACCATACCACCGATAACGCCGGTACCTACAGCATTCTGAGATCCGGAGCCGGCACCGGTACTGATAGCCAGTGGCAGAACCCCCAGGATAAAGGCCAGCGAGGTCATCAGAATCGGACGCAGACGCATACGGACCGCTTCAAGCGTCGCTTCCACCAGACCTTTGCCTTCTTTATCCATCAGGTCCTTCGCAAACTCGACAATCAGGATGGCGTTTTTCGCCGACAGACCGATGGTGGTCAGTAAGCCCACCACAAAGTAGACGTCGTTACTCAGTCCTCTCAGGGTCGTGAATAACAGAGCACCGACAATACCCAGTGGAACAACCAGCATTACCGCAAACGGTATCGACCAGCTTTCATACAGTGCTGCCAGACACAGGAACACGACAATCAGGGAAATGGCATACAATGCCGGCGCCTGGTTACCGGACATCTGTTCCTGATAGGACATCCCGGTCCACTGATAGCCAATTCCGGCCGGCAGTTTCGACGCCAGTTGTTCCATCAGTGCCATGGCTTCCCCGGAGCTTTTACCGGCGGCAGGCTGGCCCAGAATCTCCATAGATGGCAGACCATTATAACGCTCCAGACGTGGAGAACCGTATTGCCATTTCGCTGTGGTAAAGGCAGAGAACGGCACCATCTGATCGTTACTGTTACGCACATACCATTTATTGATATCCGAAGGCAGCATACGGGCATCGGCTTCACCCATCACGTACACCTTCTTCACACGTCCCCGGTCGATAAAGTCATTGACGTAGGAGCCACCCCAGGCGGCGCCCAGTGTGGTGTTGATATCAGAGATGGACACACCCAGAGCCGTCGCTTTTTCCTGATCGATAATCAACCGGTATTGCGGCGTATCTTCCAGACCGTTAGGGCGGACACCGGTCAGGACATCAGGATGCTGCGCGGCCATTCCCAGAAGCTGGTTTCTGGCCTCGGTCAGTTTCTCGTGTCCCAGGTTTGCCTGGTCTATCAGTTCAAAGTCGAACCCTGTCGCATTACCTAATTCGATAATTGCCGGCAGGTTGAACGGAATGACGAAGGCATCTTTAATCTGCCCCAGTGCGGCCATAGCACGCCCTGCAATCGCGGGTACCTTGTTGGCACTGCCGGTACGTTCATCCCAGGGTTTCAGACTGACGAAGGCAATACCGGTATTCTGACCGCGTCCGGAGAATCCGAAACCATTCACGGTGAAGACCGAATTGACATTGTCCTTCTCTTTGGTCAGGAAGTAATTCGTCACCTGATCCAGCACTTTCTGGGTACGCTGCTGAGTTGCCCCTGCGGGTAATTGCGCCTGAGCTAACAACAGCCCCTGGTCTTCATCCGGCAGGAACGAGGTCGGTAGCCGGGCAAACAGGAAGACCATTGCCACGACAATCGCCAGATAGATCACCAGATAGCGACCGGTACGACGGATGATGTGGCTGACACAAGTCACATAGTGATTGGTGCTTTTTTCGAAGATACGGTTAAACCAGCCGAAGAAGCCTTTAGTTTTGCCGTGATCGCCGGGCTTCAGCGGTTTCAGAATGGTCGAACACAATGCCGGAGTCAGGATCAATGCCACCAGCACAGAGAGTACCATTGCAGAAACGATGGTGACGGAGAACTGGCGGTAAATCACCCCGGTGGATCCGCCGAAGAAAGCCATCGGGATGAAGACAGCAGACAGGACCAGAGCGATACCGACCAGGGCTCCCTGAATCTGCTCCATCGACCGTTTGGTGGCTTCTTTCGGCGACAGATTTTCTTCTGCCATCACACGTTCAACGTTTTCCACCACCACGATGGCATCATCGACCAGCAATCCGATGGCGAGTATCAGCCCGAACATCGTGAGCGTGTTTATCGAATAACCCAGCGCATTGATAATGGCAAACGTACCCAGCAAGACAATCGGTACCGCAATGGTCGGTATCAGTGTCGCGCGCAGGCTCTGCATAAACAGATACATCACCAGGAACACCAGCACGATGGCTTCAAACAGCGTTTTGACCACTTCGAAAATAGAAATCTTAACGAATGGCGTGGTGTCATACGGGTAAACAACTTTCAGTCCGTGCGGGAAAAACGGCTGGAGCTTAGCCAGCTCTGCTTTCACCGCCGTGGCGGTATCCAGTGCGTTGGCACCGGTCGCCAGCTTAATCCCCAGGCCTGCTGCAGGTTTTCCGTTAAAGCGCGCGATAACATCATAGTTTTCGCCGCCCAGTGCCACTTTAGCGACATCGCCCAGGGTCACTTTGGAACCGTCGGTGTTAACTTTCAGCAGGATTTTACGGAACTCATCGACTGAAGTCAGACGGGTCTGAGCGATGATAGAAGCATTCAGCTCCTGGTCACTGACCTGCGGACTGCCGCCCAGCTGACCGGCGGCGATCTGATTGTTCTGCGCTTTAATCGCAGTAATCACATCGACCGGCGTCAGGCCATAGTTATCCAGTTTTGCTGGGTCCATCCAGATACGCATTGCATACTGTGCACCAAACAATTGAGTATCACCTACCCCCGGGGTACGGCTGATAGGATCTTTAATGTTGGAGGCCACATAGTCGGCAATATCATTCTGGTCCATGCTGCCGTCATCGCTGACAAAGCCTGCAACCATCAGAAAACTGCTGGAGGATTTTTCGACACTGATCCCTTGCTGCTGGACTTCCTGTGGCAGAAGCGGGGTTGCAAGCTGCAACTTGTTCTGCACCTGAACCTGCGCAATATCCGGATCAGTCCCGGCGGCAAAGGTCAGCGTAAGCTGCAATGTACCGCTGGAATCACTGCTGGATGACATATACAGCAAACCGTCAATCCCGTTCATATTTTGTTCTATGACCTGGGTAACGGAATCCTGCAGGGTTTTTGCATCTGCGCCCGGGTAGCTTGCCTGGATCTGTACTGCCGGAGGAGCAACGTCAGGATATTGCTCGATCGGAAGTTTCAGAATCGACAACGCGCCCGCCAGCATGACAATGATGGCGAGTACCCATGCAAAAATCGGGCGTTCGATAAAGAACTTAGCCATGGATCACTGGCTCCTGTTAAAACGATAATTTTGCGGACAGTTATTGCGCATTGCTGCTACCGGAATCAGGAGTAACCTCTTCCGGCGTCACGCTGGCACCCGGCTGGGCACGCTGCAGACCGACAGTAATGACCCGATCACCGGATTTAAGTCCGCTTGTCACCAGCCATTGATTACCGATTGCCTGAGAAGCATCCACCTGGCGTAACTCAACTTTATTATCGCTGCCGACCACCAACGCTGTCGCCTGACCTGTCGGCGTCCGGGTGATCGCCTGCTGAGGCACCAGCAGTGCATCCGGGTTGGTCCCTTCATCCAGTTTTGCGCGAACAAACATGCCCGGTAACAGGCTATGGTCCGGATTAGGAATAATGGCACGCAGGGTAATGGAGCCGGTGGTCTGGTCCACGGTGACGTCGGAAAACTCCAGTGTCCCGGTCTGATTGAACGGTTGCCCGTTATCCATAATCAGCGTGACTTTGGCTTTGCCCTGAGTCTGTTTTAACTGACCGGAAGCCAGCTCGGAACGCAGACGCAGGAACTGATCGCTCGACTGAGTGACATCGACATACATCGGGTCCAGCTGCTGAACCGTTGCCAGCGCAGTGGTCTGAGCATTCTGGACCAGCGCACCTTCGGTCACCGCCGATTTGCCAATCCGGCCGGAAATCGGGGAAGTCACTTTGGTGTAGGCCAGATTGATGCGGGCAGTTTCGACACTGGCTTTCGCTGACTGAACGGCGGCATTGTTCTGCGCGGCAGTGGCGACGGCAGTATCATATTCCTGTTCGCTGATATAGCGGGTTCCGAGCAGAGGTTTATAACGACGAACCGTTAAATCGGCAATACGCGCGTTTGCCTGAGCTTTAGCTAAATCACCCAGCGCACTGTCGTAAGCGGCCTGATAGGTGGCCGGGTCAATCTGATATAACGATTGTCCCGCCCGGACATCACTGCCTTCTGCAAAATTACGTTTCAGGATGATGCCGGAGACCTGGGGGCGAACTTCAGCCACCCGGTATGCCAGGGTACGGCCGGGAAGCTCAGTCGTCATAGCCAGCGGCTGAGCTTTTAATGTGACGACGCCTACTTCGGGGGGCTGCTGCTGGCCCGATTGCTGCGTTTTATTGTTATCACATCCGGTGAGTGCGACGCTCCCGGAAAACATCAGGATGGCCGCCAGAGGTGACAATCCTCTGTTTTTTTTCATAAATAAACCTCTAATATCCGGAATTTATCTGGCCACTGTTCTTAAAAAAGGGGCAGTGGCTGTGTAATTACACAAGCCATGATATGATACATATATACATGAATGTATGTAAATCCTTATATCGCCTGTACAACGGCGTATGACCCGTGATCTGACTAAGAACCATTTATATGGCACGAAAAACCAAACAGCAGGCACTTGAAACCCGTCAACAGATACTCGATGCTGCGATCCACTGCTTTTCTACCCGGGGTGTTTCTTCAACCTCGTTGTCAGATATTGCAATCCGGGCGGGTGTGACACGAGGTGCTATTTATTGGCACTTTAAAAATAAAATAGACATTCTTAATGAAATCTGGCTGCAGAGTGATGAGTGTCTGGATAAGCTCGAACTGGAATATCAGAACCAATATCCGGATGACCCCATGGCACAAATCCGTGCCTTACTTGTGTCACTGCTGCAGTCGACGGTGAGAGACAGTTCCCGAAGAGCATTAATGGAAATTATATTCCATAAATGCGAGTTTGTCGGAGAAATGGAAACATTCCAAAAAATCCAGCAAGACATGTTATTAGAATGTTATCCGAAGGTCGAAAGTACATTAAATAAATGCATTGCTGCCGGTCAGCTCCCCGAAAAACTTAATACCCGACAGGCCGCGATTATGATGCGCAGTTATATCAGTGGCCTGATGGAGAACTGGTTATTTACACCCACTGGTTTTGATTTAGAAAATGATGCCGGGCCACTGGTTGATGCTTTTATGGATATGTTGCGCTTAAGCCCGGTACTGCGGAAATAATACCGTCTGAATAAGACAGTAATTAGTCAGCAGCAGAAAGAGGCTGTTCATTTTTCAGTTTGGCAATATAGTCCTTTCTGACAATTTCCAGCGCTTCCAGTACCACCCGCGGAGAAAGCTGGTTTTGTTCTAAAAGCATAATTAAATCAACAGCGAGTTTAACCTCTTCAGGTGCGGTGTCCAGCGACATAACGTTAACCTGTTCTGCCAAAAAGTGATTTACCTGTATGTGCGGTCAGCGCCAGGCTGACCGCATTAAACCAGAGATAACATTGACTGCCGTTGGCCTGCAAGAAAAAACGGGAATTTCCGAAGGTTAGGGAGCGGGCGCCGCATTAATTCACCCGCTGATCTTACCGGGGCCTGGTTAATTGTGCAGAGTGGTTTGCCAGTGCGTCTCTTTCAGCGCCAGCCGACAGCGCGCCAGACGCTGTTCAAGGATCCGCAGTTTTTCACCAATCTCCTGCTGTTGCTGCAATGTCCCGGCCGTGGTTAATTGCTGTTCGTGTTGCAGCAGCATCTCATTCAATCGCGCTTCATAACCCAGTTGCTGCTGATAAAGGTGCCGCCAGTAGCCTGCCGTCCCCTCAGGCAGGGCCCGGCGTCTGCCTGCCGTCGCCAGTTCCCGCTGCAGGGCCTGACACTGGGCTGCCATTTTTTCCGTCAGCCAGAGAAATGCCGGAGAGGATGCCGATTCAAACTGATGCAGTTTATCGAGCGACTGCTCTGTCTGCTGCAGATAGCCGGTCAGTGTCGGGCCGGAGACCGGAAAAAGTGTATTATCGAATCGTTTCTCCCTGCATGCCGGATCACCCGCCCGGGCGATTTGCTGCTTTAATTGCGCAATTAACATTGCAAACTGGCGGATAATTTTATCTCTGTTCATTGCAGAACCTGTATTGATAGTACGGTATGAGTAATACGGTAGTGATAACGTGGCCGCCTGCCGAAGGGCGCTCATAGTGCCTGAACTTCCCCCGGCATACCCTGCGGCAACCGTCAGATAAACGGTTTTGCAGGGCAGACTGAGTGCTGTTCTGAGTGAATCAACCCCTGACAGACAGAATAAAAAGGCAGAAGTCGGGGTCTGAGGTTGCAATTATTTTGTAGTTTGCTTAGATTTGTCGGTTTTCCTACGCAGTTCCTATCCGTTTTCCTGTCGGCTGTCATCCTCCACAGAGGTTCCGGGCCGGCAGCGGGCTGCGTGTTACTAAGAATTTACCAGGCATACCATTATGAGCGTAACTGAGCAACAGCTTGAATCCATTAAGAATAGCATCAAAAGTGTTCCCGATTATCCGAAACCCGGGATCCTTTTCCGTGATGTTACCGGACTGCTGGAAGATGCAAAAGCATATTCAGCGACCATTGAGATACTGGTCGAACGTTATCGTAATAAAGGCATTACCAAGGTTGTCGGGACGGAAGCCCGTGGATTTTTATTCGGGGCGCCGGTGGCATTAGGGCTGGGCGTTGGATTTGTTCCGGTTCGTAAGCCAGGTAAATTACCTCGTGAAACCTTCAGCGAAGCCTTCAGTCTGGAATACGGCACCGATGTTCTGGAAATGCACACCGATGCGGTGAAACCAGGCGATGTGGTGCTGGTGGTTGATGATCTGTTAGCGACCGGTGGCACCATCGAAGCAACAGTGAAGCTTATTCGTCGTGCCGGGGCAGAAGTACATGATGCCGCGTTTGTGATCAATTTATTCGACCTCGAAGGCGAAGCCCGTCTGAAGGCTCTGGGACTGGAATGTTTCAGCGTCGTTAACTTCCCGGGCCACTAAAACAGGCCGTTCCCGCCTGACCCGCCACCTCATCTAAATAGATAGGCAACAGGTCAGGCGGCTGATACACTGAACCCTGTGTTTGTTGGCCCTTTTTGTATCAATAGGTTGCGACAAACGCACCGGGATGCAGAGACGCATATCAGATGCGCTGTATGATGTTTTAACCCCAATCCAGTGACTAAATTTCCATGAGTTATCAGGTTCTCGCGCGAAAATGGCGACCACAGGTTTTTGCTGATGTTGTCGGCCAGCAACATGTTCTCACCGCGCTGGCCAATGGTTTGTCATTGGGCAGACTTCACCATGCTTACCTTTTTTCAGGCACGCGGGGTGTGGGTAAAACCACTATCGCCCGGCTACTGGCTAAAGGCCTGAATTGTGAGCAGGGGATCACGGCCACACCCTGTGGTCAGTGCGAAAATTGCCGTGAAATCGAGCAGGGACGTTTTGTTGATCTGATAGAGATCGATGCCGCCTCCCGGACTAAAGTCGAAGATACCCGTGACCTGCTGGATAACGTGCAATACGCGCCGGCCCGTGGGCGTTTCAAAGTCTATCTTATCGATGAAGTCCATATGCTTTCGCGTCACAGCTTCAATGCGTTACTGAAGACGCTGGAAGAACCTCCCGAACACGTCAAATTTTTACTGGCCACGACCGATCCGCAAAAACTACCGGTCACCATTCTGTCCCGCTGTCTGCAATTTCATCTGAAAGCGCTGGATGTCCCGCAGATCAGTCAGCAACTGACCCATATTCTGGGCGAAGAGCAGATAGACGCTGAACCCAGGGCCGTGCAGCTGTTAGCCCGTGCAGCGGAAGGCAGCCTGCGTGATGCATTAAGTCTGACCGATCAGGCCATTGCGATGGGGCAGGGGGCAGTGACGGCCGACACGGTGTCTGCCATGCTGGGCACCCTGGACAACGACCAGCCGCTGGCACTGATAGAGGCCCTGGCCACCGGTGAGGGTGATTCGGTGATGTCCTTACTGCAACAGGCCGCCAGCCGTGGCGTAGAATGGGAAGCCTTACTGGTTGAGATGCTACGTTTACTGCATTGCATCGCCATGTTGCAGTTATTGCCGTCTACCCTGGATGAAGAATTCCTGACGCACGAACAACAGTTACGTGAACTGGCGAGAAAACTGCCGCCTGAAGAGATCCAGCTTTACTACCAGACGTTGCTGGTCGGCAGAAAAGAGCTTGCTTATGCACCGGACCCTCGAATGGGGGTTGAGATGACCTTACTGCGTGCGCTGGCTTTTCATCCGCTGGCTGACATTAAAGAGCCGGTGACCGGCAGTTTGCCGCAACCGGCGGCCGACCCGATCGCGAAGCCACAGAGCGCACCGGCACCGGCAGCCCCGACTGCCCGGCCAGCGCCTCAGCCTGCGGATAACAGTGCGGTAGCCGGTTCCACCAGTCAGTTATTGCAGGCCCGTACAGAGTTATTACGGCGGGGGGCCTCAGCCTCAAAAAAGACTGAGCCGGCGGTGCCCACCGCGCAGCCGGCGCAGAGTGCCCTGCAGCGACTGGCCTCAGTAACAGAAAAAGTCGTCAGGAAAACGTCGAAAGAGAGTGATCCGGACGCAGGGAATGCCACCCGACAGGAACGTTATCGCTGGAAAACCCGGCAGCCGGAAACGACAGAAGCCGAACCGGTGGCGACCCCGAAAGCACTGCGTACGGCGCTGGAATATGAAAAAACACCAGAGCTTGCCGCCAGACTCGCGGAAGAAGCGAAACTCAGGGATGCCTGGGCGAACGAAATAGCGCAGCTGAATTTACCGAAACTGGTACAGCAGCTGGCGCTGAATGCCTGGAAGCAGCAGGAGGGAACACGGGTTCACCTGCATTTACGTTCGGCGCAGAAACATCTGAATTCCGCGTCCGCAAGGCAGGTACTGACGGAGGTTTTATCGGCGGCGGCAGGTGAAACAGTTGAACTGACCATTGAGGCAGACGATAATCCCGCAGTGCTGACACCGCTGGAATGGCGGCAGGCGATTTATGAAGAAAAACTGGAGCAGGCGCGCCAGTCAATCGTCGATGATCCGCATATCCGGGCAGTACAGAAGTTATTTGATGCCTCTCTGGATGAAGAGAGCATACGACCCGTTTAAACATGCTGCAGGTCATCATCGGGATGGCTGTGGCCTAAGCAGAGAGAGAAAACTATGTTTGGTAAAGGTGGTCTGGGCAACTTAATGAAGCAAGCCCAGCAAATGCAGGACAAAATGTCTCAGGTTCAGGAAGAGATCGCGGCAATGGAAGTGACCGGTGAATCCGGTGCCGGTCTGGTGAAAGTGACCATTAACGGTGCTCACAACTGCCGCCGTGTGGAAATCGACCCGGGCCTGATGGAAGACGATAAAGATATGCTGGAAGACCTGGTGGCCGCCGCTTTTAATGACGCTGCCCGTCGTATTGACGAAGCGCAGAAAGAGAAGATGGCTTCAGTTTCTTCCGGCATGCAGCTGCCTCCTGGCTTTAAGATGCCTTTCTGATGCAGACAAGCCCGTTGCTGGAAGCCCTGATGGAATCACTGCGTTGTTTGCCCGGAGTCGGGCCGAAATCAGCGCAGCGCATGGCTTTCCACTTACTACAGCGTGATCGCAGCGGCGGTATGCGCCTGGCACAGGCGCTGACCCGCGCGATGTCGGAGATCGGCCACTGTTCTCACTGCCGGACCTTCACCGAGCAGGAGATCTGTACTATCTGTGCCAATCCCCGCCGTCAGCAAAATGGCATCATTTGTGTTGTCGAAAGCCCTGCGGATATCCACGCTGTTGAACAAACCGGGCAGTTTGCCGGTCGCTATTTCGTATTGATGGGGCACCTTTCTCCTCTGGACGGAATAGGACCGGCAGATATCGGGCTGGATACGCTGGAACATCGCCTGCAGGATGAAACGATCCGTGAAGTGATTCTGGCGACCAATCCGACGATCGAAGGCGAGGCAACCGCCAACTATATTGCCGATTTATGCCGTCAGTATGGTGTCGACGCCAGCCGGATTGCTCACGGTGTGCCGGTGGGCGGAGAGCTGGAAATGGTGGACGGTACCACGTTATCCCATTCTCTGGCCGGACGGCAGAAGTTCAAATATTAATCCCCTGCTGATGTTTTTTCTGAACATCAGCTTGAAAACTTTCCTTTCACCCCCATCTCCTGTATCGACATGAATTAATACTGATTTTCTTGAGGTATCAATGACGATGAAAGGACAAGAGACACGTGGTTTCCAGTCAGAAGTGAAACAACTTTTGCAACTGATGATCCATTCACTCTACTCAAATAAAGAGATCTTTTTACGTGAGCTTATCTCGAATGCGTCCGACGCCGCAGATAAACTCCGTTTCCGTGCGTTATCTGATTCCGGCCTGTATGAAGGCGACGGTGAATTACGCGTTCGCCTGTCGGTGAATAAAGAGCAACGCACTCTGACTCTGAGTGATAACGGCATCGGTATGAGCCGTGAGGAAGTTATTGAAAACCTTGGTACCATCGCAAAATCCGGGACCAAAGCGTTTCTGGAATCTATGGGATCTGACCAGGTTAAAGACAGCCAGTTGATCGGCCAGTTTGGTGTCGGATTCTATTCAGCTTTTATTGTTGCGGATAAAGTGACCGTACGTACCCGTGCTGCAGGCGCTCCGGAAAGTGAAGGGGTGTTCTGGGAGTCGGCCGGTGAAGGTGAATATACCCTGGCGGACATCGACAAAGCTGAGCGTGGCACCGAAATTACCCTGCACATGCGTGAAGGGGAAGATGAGTTCCTCGATACCTGGCGCGTCCGTAACATCGTCAGCAAGTATTCTGACCATATCGCCTTGCCGGTGGAAATTGAAACCAAAGACGAAGACAGTGAAACCACCCACTGGGAAAAAGTGAACAAAGCCCAGGCACTGTGGACACGTAATAAGTCAGAAATCACCGACGAAGAATATAACGATTTCTATAAGCATATCGCCCATGACTTCACTGACCCGTTGATCTGGAGCCATAACCGCGTTGAAGGTAAGCAGGAATACACCAGCCTGCTGTATATCCCGGCGCAGGCCCCGTGGGATATGTGGAACCGTGATCATAAACATGGTCTGAAACTGTATGTGCAGCGTGTCTTTATCATGGATGACGCTGAGCAGTTTATGCCGAATTATCTGCGTTTTGTTCGCGGACTGATCGATTCGAATGATCTGCCACTGAACGTTTCGCGTGAAATTCTGCAGGACAGCCGTATCACGCAAAGTCTGCGCGGTGCGCTGACCAAACGTACGCTGCAAATGCTGGATAAACTGGCGAAAGAGGATGCAGCGAAATACCTGCAGTTCTGGAAAGCATTCGGTCTGGCCCTGAAAGAAGGACCGGCGGAAGATGCGGGTAACGTTCAGGCGATCGCCAAATTACTGCGCTTTGCTTCCACCCATAATGACAGCTCTGAACAGACGGTAACGCTGGAAGAGTACATCAGTCGTATGGCCGAAGGTCAGGAAAAGATCTATTACATCACGGCGGATAGCTATGCCGCGGCAAAGAACAGCCCGCATCTGGAACTGTTCCGTAAGAAAGGCATCGAAGTACTGTTACTGTCTGACCGTATCGATGAATGGATGATGAGCTATCTGACAGAGTTCGATGGCAAATCGTTCCAGTCCGTCAGCAAAGCAGACGATTCGCTGGATAAGCTGGCCGATGAAGAAACCGCGGAACAGAAAGAAAGCGAAAAAGCCCTTGAGCCGTTTGTTGATCGTGTAAAAACCCTGCTGGGTGAGCGCGTGAAGGATGTCCGTCTGACACATCGTCTGACTGATACCCCGGCCATCGTGGTGACCGATGCCGATGAAATGAGTACCCAGATGGCGAAGCTGTTTGCCGCTGCCGGTCAGGAAGCGCCGGAAGTGAAATATATCTTCGAAATCAACCCGGAACATACACTGGTGAAAAAAGCCGCTGAGGCGACCGATGACAGCCAGTTTGCTGACTGGGTTGAACTGTTACTTGATCAGGCGCTGTTTGCTGAGCGCGGAACACTGGAAGATCCTAACCAGTTTATCCGCCGCATGAACCAGCTATTACTGGCGTAATCGCCGCAGGTGAGTGCAGCATGTTAACGGGGCCCGCATTTGCGGGCCTTTTTTATCTGTCTGTATCATCTGAGGGGGCGGTGATCTCCGCGGCGATACGTCGTTGTCCGTTCCATAAACTTAATAACAGGCTTACCGGCTCTCTTTCGGTGCCTGTCGGGCATTTACAGCGATTAAGGCTGGCCTTTCCTTGTGGAGCGCCGGACATAATGGTATGTTTTTGCACTTCTCAGGATTATTAAACGCGATTCGCAAGAGGTACTACGCAATGCGTATTATTTTGCTCGGTGCTCCGGGCGCAGGTAAAGGAACTCAGGCTCAGTTCATCATGGAGAAATACGGGATTCCGCAAATCTCTACCGGTGATATGTTACGCGCAGCGGTTAAAGCGGGCACTGAACTGGGTCAACAGGCCAAAGCCATTATGGATGCAGGCAAACTGGTGACAGATGAACTGGTTATTGCACTGGTTAAAGAGCGTATTGCGCAGGACGATTGCAAAGCAGGTTTCCTGCTGGATGGTTTCCCGCGGACAATCCCGCAGGCCGATGCGATGAAAGAAGCCGGCATTAATGTCGATTATGTGCTGGAATTCGCCGTCCCGGACGAAGTGATTGTCGACCGTATTATCGGCCGTCGTGTCCATGCGCCGTCAGGTCGTGTGTATCATGTCGACTATAATCCGCCGAAGCAGGAAGGGCTGGATGATGTGACCGGCGAACCGCTGACCACGCGTAAAGATGACCAGGAAGAAACCGTTCGTAAACGTCTGGTGGAATACCATCAGATGACGGCTCCGCTGATTGCTTATTACAGCAAAGACGCGGCTGCCGGACAGACCCGTTACCAGAAAATTGACGGTACCCGTCCGGTCAGCGAAGTCAGCCAGCAGCTGGCGACCATTCTGGGGTAATCCCCTGTAACGGACCGGATTTATCCGGTCCGTTCTGTTTCTGCCGCTGTTCCCTTCGCCAATATTCGCTACAATTAGCCTTCCCTGCAAAGCCTGTGAATAAGGAATAATTATGAGGCAAGATAAGCCAGGTGTTCTGCTGGTCAATCTGGGCACACCCGATGCCCCCACACCTGCGGCAGTAAAGCGTTATCTGAAGCAATTTCTGAGTGATAAGCGCGTCGTCGATGTGCCGCGTATTATCTGGTGGCCGGTATTGCGTGGCGCTATCCTGCCATTGCGTTCTCCGCGCGTAGCAAAGCTTTATGCATCGGTATGGATGGATGAGGGCTCGCCGCTGCTGGTCTACAGCAAGCGTCAGCGGGACGCGCTGGCGAAGCTCACCGATATGCCGGTCGCCTTAGGCATGTCTTACGGCAATCCGTCACTGCTGAGTGGTGTGGATGAACTGCTGGAGCAGGGGGTCACCCGCCTGATCGTTTTACCGTTATATCCCCAATTCTCATCATCGACAGTCTCGGCGGTCTGGGACGGACTCCATGACATTTTCCGGAGCCGGCGGACCTTACCGGATATTCAGCTGATCCGCGATTATGCCACCCATCCCGGTTATATCGCCGCATTGAAGGACTCGGTAGAGCGTTCATTTGCGCAGCATGGAAAGCCGGATGTGCTGTTACTGTCCTATCACGGGATCCCGCAACGTTTCGCCAATCAGGGCGATGATTATCCGATTCGTTGTGAACATACCACGGCATGCCTGCGTGAGGCCCTGGGGATGAACGAAGACGAATTAATCATGACTTTCCAGTCGCGGTTTGGTCGCGAACCCTGGCTGATGCCTTATACGGATGAAACCGTGAAGTCTCTGCCGGAAAAAGGCATTCGTCATATCCAGGTCATGAGTCCCGGTTTCTCTGCCGACTGTCTGGAAACACTGGAAGAGATCAACGAACAAAACCGTGAGTTCTTCCTGCATGCGGGGGGGGAGAAGTTCGAATATATCCCGGCATTGAACGATGATGAGTTACATATCCGCATGATGTTACAGCTGGTAAATTCTGAGCGATGAAACCCCGGTTAATCGTCGGGAATATGGTAAGATCCACGCTTTATTCCTGCGATTAACTTAATATTATGAAATTTCCTGGTCAGCGCAAATCCAAACATTACTTTCCGGTCAGTGCCCGTGACCCGTTACTGCAGGCTGACCCTGCAGAGTCTCTCACCACATCCCCGGTGGTCGGTATTGATCAGACGATGGTGGATATAGAAGCAAAAGTCGATGATGCTTTTATTGAACGTTATGGCCTCAGCCGCGGGCATTCACTGGTTATCGAAGATGATGTTGCAGAAGCACTGTATCAGGAATTAGTACAGAAGAAGCTTATCAGTGATCAGTTTGCCGGTGGCACTATCGGCAATACTCTGCATAACTACTCGGTGCTGGCAGATGACCGCTCGGTCCTGCTGGGGGTGATGTGCGGCAATATCACGGTCGGTGATTATGCGTATCGCTACCTCTGTAATACCTCGAGCAAAGTTGACCTGAACTGCCTGCAGGGCGTCAACGGTTCGATTGGCCGTTGTTACACTCTGATTGGTGACAATGGCGAACGTACCTTTGCCATAAGCCCGGGGGCCATGAATCAGCTGCATCCGGATAATATTCCGGAAGCCGTCATTGCTGAAGCCTCGGCTCTGGTGCTGACCTCTTACCTGGTGCGTGCGAAAGAGGGGGAACCCATGCCGCAGGCCACCATGAAAGCCATCGAATATGCTAAAAAACACCAGGTTCCGGTGGTTCTGACCCTGGGGACCCGTCATGTCATTGCCGAAAACCCGGCATTCTGGCGTGAGTTCCTGCAGCAGCATATTTCGATCGTCGCCATGAACGAAGACGAAGCCTGTGAGCTGACCGGGGAGTCGGACCCGTTGCTGGCCGCAGATATGGCCTTACAATGGGTCGACCTAGTGCTGTGCACCGCCGGGCCGGCGGGACTGTATATGGCGGGTTACAGTGACGAAGAGGTATTACGCCGCACGAATCTGCCATTATTACCCGGGGCCATCGCTGAATTTAACCAGTATGAATTCAGTCGTGCCATGCGCTATCAGGATTGTAACCGTCCGGTGAAAGTCTTCTCCCATATTGCCCCTTACATGGGCGGGCCGGAAAAAATCATGAATACTAATGGCGCGGGAGATGGTGCACTGGCCGCGGTATTACACGATATTTCCGCCAATAACTATCACCGGCAGAAGGTGCCGAACTCGGCCAAACACTCTCAGTCATTCCTGACCTACTCTTCGCTGGCTCAGGTCTGTAAGTATGCAAACCGTGTCAGTTACCAGGTACTGAACCAGCATTCACCGCGTCTGAGTCGCGGGCTGCCCGAACGTGAAGACAGCCTGGAAGAGGCCTACTGGGACAGGTAAAACAGACCGCGCCCGTGGCATTCTTCACGGGCGCGTGCTCCGGCCGCTATACCGCATACGGCGCTGAACTCTCCGCGGCCAGAATATTGGCCATACTCTCTGCGATTTCCCGTTCCCCCATAATAACGTTATCCGCCCCGTGTTCGGTGAGATAGGTGACTTCATCGTCATAATGAGCGCGGGCAATGATGGCGATATCCTGGCGACTCCCGCGGGCCGCTGCTGCCACCTCTCCGGACTCATAACCATTGGGGATGGTTAAAAACAGCCAGCGTGCGCAGTCCAGCCGGGCAATGTCCATGATATCGGTGCGCGCGGCGTTACCCGCGACAGCTGCAAACCCCTGTTCGCGGATAATCTCCACACGGGTACGGCTGGTTTCCACCACCACTACCGGGACCTGCCGCTGACGGAGTTTCTCACAAAGCAGGCTACCGACCCGTCCGTAACCGACCACAATGGCATGGTGACAGAGAGTCAGTGGCACGGGGAGTTCTTCCGGCTCGTCAGCGTCGCCGGCAGGCGTCGTTTCTCCGGAAGGCCCGGTCGTTGCCAGATAGCGTTCTGCCAGGCTGAACATCACCGGGTTCACCATAATCGAAAGAATGGCGGCGGCCAGTACCAGATTACGACCGTCATCGTTCAGTAATCCCAGTGAGACCCCCAGACCGGCCAGAATAAAGGCAAATTCACCAATCTGGGCAAGGCTGACGGAGATGGTTAAGGCGGTACGCCGTGTATGGCCAAGCCAGGTAACCAGCAACCAGGCCGCCAGCGATTTACCGACCAGAACAATGGCCAGTGCGCCGAGTACCGCCAGGGGGCGTTCAATCAGAATATGCGGGTCAAACAGCATACCGACGGAGACAAAAAACAGCACCGCAAAGGCATCGCGTAGCGGCAGCGTATCATGGGCTGCCCGGTGGCTGAGTTCAGATTCATTCAGCACCATCCCGGCAAAAAAAGCCCCCAGCGCGAATGACACATCAAAAAATTCCACGGCCCCAAATGCAATCCCGAGCGCCAGAGCCAGAACCGCCAGCGTGAATAACTCCCGCGACCCGGTGGCGGCACTTTTCGCCAGGATCCACGGGACGACCCGGCGGCCAAAAACCACCATAATCACCATAAAGGCGACCACTTTACCGATGGTGATCAGCAGGTCGCGGAACAGCAGCCCGATACTGGCATTGCCCTGTTCCATCATCCCGGCAATGGCGGGTAACAGAACCAGGGTCAGTACCATCACCAGGTCTTCGACAATCAGCCAGCCAATGGCGATACGCCCGCGCTGACTGTCAACCAGTTGCCGTTCTTCCAGGGCTCTGAGCAGGACGACCGTACTGGCGGTCGAGAGGCAAAGGCCGAACACCAGCCCGGTCATCATGCTCCATCCCAGGATAGCCGAGAGAGCGACCCCGAGTAATGTCGCCACAAAAATCTGTGCGATGGCCCCGGGGATAGCAATGGCTTTAACGGTCATCAGGTCTTTCAGGGAGAAATGCAGTCCGACACCGAACATCAGCAGAATAACGCCCAGTTCGGCCAGTTCCGGTGCCAGATTGGTATCCGCCACAAAGCCCGGGGTAAAAGGCCCGACCAGCACACCGGCAAGTAAATAGCCGACCAGCGGGGAGAATCGTAATTTATTCGCCAGCATACCCAGCAAAAAGGCCAGAACGAGGGCGCTGACGATAGTGGTGATCAGGGGGGTGGTATGATGCATTGTCTCTCCTTTAAAGCCGGGCGACCGTTTTCACTGCCAGGGGTGAGAGGAAAATTACGCAGTCCGCAGGACGGACAGTCGCGACAAAAACGTTAAAAATCCGTTACTCAGTCAGTAAAAAAGGCATAAGGGCAAAAATAACCTGAATTCTGTCTTTCAGCCTGAATTCACGGAGTAAACCCTTAAATAAAGAATAAGTAAAACAGCAGAATGACACAAACGGTGCCGCTGAAAGTTGAGAGACAGACACCATTTTTTTATTTTTCCTGACAAAACCCCGGATTTATCGACTCATTAATATCCCTGATATTCATAAATCCCCGCCGGCCGGACAGAATCCCGAGGGTTTATCGCGTCAGGCAGCGCCGCACTCCGGCACCCGCCAGCCCGGGCCGCCGGATAAAACCCGCATTCAGATGAGGCCTGACGAAGAAACACACCGACGCCTGACGAGCAGGCTCGCTCAGGCTTTACGACCAGGCTGCCGTGCCGGAAGATGACTGAGGGCGGATAAAACGTTTCTGCCGGTCAGTCGTGGACGGAGCCGAAGCATACAGGGGCCGGATGGGGGACCCGACGCCTGACGAGCCGGCTCGCTCAGGTTTTACGATCAGGTTGCCGTGCCGGAAGACTGCTGCGGGCGGATAAAACGTTTCTGCCGTGCAGTCCCGGATGGAGCCTGAGCATACAGAGACCGGACGGGGGATCCGACGTCTGACGAGCCGGCTCGCTCAGGCTTTACGACCGGGTTGCCGCGCCGGAAGATGACTGAGGGCGGATAAAAGTTTTTGCCGGTCAGTCGCGGACGGAGCCGAAGCATACAGGGGCCGGACGGCACTGAACGCTGAGTCTTTACGGAAGACGACCCGGGAGCCTTGTGACGCTGACATCATATAATGTCGCCGGTATCACTCAGCTGCCCGGCAGCCGGTTAGCGCGGTGCGGCTGTCGTCTTCCACAGCAGCAGGGCCATCAGTTTATCCCAGCCCAGGTTGAAGACATAAGTGTAGGGCAGGTAGAACAGAAGGAAACCGATATCCAGCAGCAGAGCCCCGGTCAGGCTGATAGTTAACATTGCCGCCGTCACAGGGACGGCAAACAGCACAAATCCCCCTTCAAACCCCACGGCATGTAACAGGCGGACACCCGCGGAGCGGGGAACGCCCGGCGGGCAGAAGTGATCAAAGCCCAGATTAAAGAACAGGTTCCAGACCATCGCCAGTAAAGAGAGGACCACCGCAGTGATACCCATCCCGGTGATCGGCTGCCCCGTGACCCAGGCAGCACCGGGAATAGTGATCAGTAAAGCAAAAAATTCATAGCCCAGTGTATGTAACAGGCGCTCGTAAGCAGAACGGGTACGCATGATCATGACTCCTTATTTTTCTGAACGCTATTTTCCCTGCAACAGGATGGCTGGTAAAATGAACAGGTATCGTAAAAACCGATAGGTGAGTTATGCGTTATTCCCCGGAGTCACTCGAAGCCTTTGTTCAGACCGATGCCTGCGGTTCATTTTCTGCCGCTGCCCGTTATCTGGGAAAAAGCCAGTCCACCATCAGTGCCGCAGTAGCCCGGCTGGAAGATGATATGGGGTTTCTGTTATTTGACCGGCGCGGAAGGCAGCCGGTACTGACGGAAGAGGGGCGTCGCGCGCTGGCCAGAGTCAAAGAGATCCTGGCCGCCAGCCGTCGTCTGGATGATTTAGCGATAGGTCTATCCCGCGGTACCGAGCCGAGGCTGACACTGGCAGTCTCCGATGTCTGGCCCGCCGAACATCATGAAATCCTGTTACACCGTTTTGCAGAACGGTATCAGGATATCGAATTCGAATGCATGGTCGCGGAAGATGATGACGTACTTGACCTTCTGCAAACCGGCCGGGCCCATCTGGGTGTCGTGCGTGAGCAACCTGCATTATCGCCGGACCTGGTCGCCCGCCGCCTGCAGGTGCTGGTCAGAATGGGGCTCTATATTCATCACCAGCATCCTCTGGCGGGTTACGAACAGGTGAGCGGGGCGCAGCTCCGGGAGGTCCGGCAATTGCGGCTGAATACCTGGATGCGGCCTCCCGACAATAAAAGTGAGGGGCATTCGTGGTCAGCCTCTTCCTATCTGTTACTACTGGATATGGCAGAACAGGGATTTGGCTGGACAACGTTACCTTGCTGGCTGGTCAGACAATTCGGTCGGGGGGTATTACACCCGCTGACGTTAGCCGGCGGGCAGCAACAAAGCAGAATGGATGTCATCTGGTCAACCCGCCATCCTCCGGGACCGGCGGGGTACTGGATGATTGACCAGCTTTGCCAGCAGAAGGATTAGTCGTGGCGGGCGATATCCGCAAAAGGGGCCGTCAGCAGAGCCGCCAGATCGGCCGGCGCCAGTGAAATATCCAGCCCGCGTTTTCCCCCGGAGATATACATTTCCGGCAGGGAGGCGGCGCTGGCATCAATCACGGTCGGCAGGCGTTTCTTTTGCCCTAACGGACTGATCCCGCCAACCAGATAGCCGGTCACCCGCTGAGCTAATTGCGGGTCGGCCATTTCAGCTTTTTTGGCCCCCAGGGCTTTAGCGACTTTTTTCAGATCAAGCTGTGTCGCCACCGGCGTGACTGCCACGGCCAGATGTTTACTGTCACCATTCAGGGCCACCAGCAAGGTTTTAAACACCTGAGCAGCGTCCAGCTGAAGTTTGCGTACCACTTCATCACCAAAATTTGTCTCATTGCTGTCATGATCATATTGATGGGTCAGGAAGTTAATCTTCTGCTTTTCCAGCAGATTAATGGCTGGCGTCATAAAGAGATCCTTTTAAACTAGCGAACATATATACTTTTCCGATCCTCTGACGCGCAGAGGGTCACCGGCCAAACATCGCAGGCAGATTATCGTCACCATAAAGATGGAGTGCCCCTACCGCCATCAGGTAGCGGCCGGGAGGCAGGCGGATCAGTTTCTGCTGCCATTCGGCATTACGTTTTTTGATCAGAACATCGTTCAGGGAATGACCAAATGAAGAAGGCAGCAGGCCATTGGTCAGCCCTCCGCGTGGCGGGCCTTCGATCCACCAGCTGATCATCGTTTGCAGTAACCGGGCATTGGTATGCCAGTGCTGCAGGGAGTCCGTCAGCAGATCGATGCCGTCTTCCGGTAAGCGGGTCAGCATCTCCAGCTGTGTTCCGGCCCCCTCCAGCTCAATCACGGGTTTATTCAGGGTTTTTGCGGCCTGCAGTAGCTGATAATCAATGCCATACTCCGGACGCAGCCCTAACCGCTGAGCCTGCCGGCTCTGTAAGATCAGCGCTATCTGCCAGGCCGGCAGAGTATCCAGCGTTGAGACTGGCAACTCACACTCCGCACACCGCTTTTCAAGTTCTGCGTTCAGCGTTGCACTAAATCGTTCCTGTAATGGCGGTCGTGCATCGGCTGGCGGTGGCAGAGAGGGCGATGACAGGATGTCGGCTTCAACAATCAGCGCGTCGGCGGCCCGTAACTGCTTTAGCAGAGGCTCAGACAGCGGGTACATATCCCGCGTACCCATATGGATACTGCCGGTCAGATGTATCCGGCAGTCATTCACCCGCAGATCAACCGCCGGCCAGGGATAACTGACCGGGTGGAGATAGCGCCATAGTTTTTCCAGTCGCTGCCAGAGGAGTGTCATTACCTGAGATACCGTCGTTCAGAGGATGCGTCTATGCTAGTCATTTCCGTGTTCCGGGGATAGCTTATTCTGTACCGGCAACCGATAGCGTAATAAACGGTTAGCATTGGTGACCACAGTAATGGATGACAGCGCCATCGCGGCACCGGCAATGACCGGGTTTAGCAAGGTGCCGGTCAGCGGATAAAGTACTCCGGCCGCCACCGGGATCCCGATGCAGTTGTAGACAAACGCGCCCAGCAGATTTTGTTTCATATTGCGCAGGGTCGCCCTGGCAATCAGCAGTCCGTCGGCAACGGCCTGAAGATCGTTGCGCATTAATGCCAGGGTAGCCGTTTCCACAGCCACATCGCTACCCCCACGGATAGCAATCCCGGTATCTGCCTGCGCCAGGGCAGGGGCATCGTTGATCCCGTCACCGACCATCGCCACGCGGTGCCCTTTTTTCTGTAACCCACGGATAGTCGAAGCCTTTTCATCAGGCAGTACCCCGGCAATCACCTGTGGGATCCCGGCGGCTTTGGCAATCACGCCGGCCGCTTCGGGCTGGTCGCCGGTCAGCATCACCACGTTATAGCCGAGTTGTTGTAACTGCCGTACCACCCGGGGCGTCTCCGGACGTAACGGGTCACTGACCGTGATCAGGGCGGCAGGCCGGTTGTCGATCGCCAGCAAGACCGGGGTTTCGCCACGTTCTGCCGCCTGGCGGATGGCATCCTCTGCAATACTCAGGTCCACCCCGGCTTCCGTCAGCAATGTCATATTACCCAGTAACAGCGACTGTGTGTTATGACGTGCGGATAACCCTTTGCCCGCGACCGTCTGCACATTCGCGATATCAGGTAATACCCTGCCGGCGGCCTGTGCCAGAATGGCTTTGGCCAGCGGGTGTGACGAGTGTTGCTCCATCGCGGCGGCCAGCGACAGAACGTCATCCTCACCGGCATCGTTAAACAGCGTGATACCGGTCACCGAAGGATGCCCGGTGGTCAGTGTCCCGGTTTTGTCGAACACTACCGTATCCGCGCTGCTCGCCTGTTGCAGCGCATCGGCATCTTTGACCAGTACACCGGCGACGGCGGCCCGGCCCACCCCGGCAATCACCGACATCGGGGTCGCCAGTCCCAGGGCACAAGGGCAGGCAATGATCAATACGGTGGTGATCACGACCATGCTGTAGGCAAGCTGCGGGGCCGGTCCGGCCAGATACCAGATAACCCCGCTGAGCAGCGCAATGGCAATCACTGCCGGTACAAAGACAGCAGAAATACGATCCGCCAGCTGGCCGATGCGGGGTTTACTGCTTTGGGCATTTCTGACCAGCGAGATGATCCTGGCCAGGGCCGTATTTTTCCCGGTGGCCGTTGCCCGGAAGATCAGTGAACCGTCACTGACCAGAGTCCCGGCATGCAGGAGATCACCGGCCTGTTTTTTCTGTGGCCAGGCTTCGCCGGTCAGCATCGATTCGTCGACACGGCCTTCCCCGTCACTGATCACGCCATCCACCGGGATCCGATCCCCGGTCCGCAGGCGGATCCGCATACCGGTTTCGATGGCACTGACCGGCACACGCCTTTCCTCTTTACCGTTGACGACCGTAGCTTCTGCCGGGGCGAGGGCGATTAATTTTTCCAGTGCCTGTGAGGAATGCTGTCGTGCGCGCTGTTCCAGCGCATGGCCGAGGTTAATCAGCCCGATTATCATGGTACAGGCTTCAAAGTAGAGATGGCGTGCGGCCTCCGGAAAGTGGCCCGGGAATAACACCACCGCGGCAGAATACAGCCAGGCGACAGCCGTGCCCAGCGCGACCAGCGTATCCATGGTCGCTGTCCGGTTACGCAGACTTTTCCACGCACTGCGATAGAAATGGGCACCGGAAAGGATCATGACCAGCAGAGTGATCACCCCGATGCTGAGCCACAGATTATGATTCTCCGCGCTCAGCATCATATGCTGGCCGGTCATCCCCCAAATCATCACCGGGATACCGGTCAGCAGAGCCAGCGCTGCCTGCCAGCTAAAACGGATAAAACGTTGCCGTGACGTTTTCTTCTGTGTTTCACGGCGTTCGTTATCATCGCTGATCAGCAGTGCGTGGTACCCGGCGGCGCTGACCGCGGCCAGCAGGGCGTCAGGCTGAGGTTGTCCCGAAACCAACGCACTGCGATCGGCCAGGTTGACCCGCGCCTGACGGACACCGGAGACCTGACTGAGTGCTTTTTCAACCCGGCTGACACAGCTCGCGCAGCTCATACCTTCAATCAGCAGCTGGACGGCCTGATCGTCCTCATTCAGCGGGGAGGCCGGAACGGTGTCCGCTGGCAGCCCGTCCGGCACGGGATCTGTTGCTGTCAGCGGTTCAGACTTTGGGTGGCTTTCACCGGTCTGCTGGCTGGCATGGTAACCGGCCTTTTCGATGTCGGCGATCAGGTCTGCTGCCCGTGCGGTGCCTGTGACCTGAGCCTGTTCCAGGGTGACCTCTGCAGCCGTCACATCACTGCGCTGTTCCAGCACTTCTTTGACCCGCCGGATACAGTGACCGCAGGAAAGACCATCCAGTTTCAGTTGTGTAGTATCAGACATAGTTTTTTCCTTCTATTACAGAACGTGGAGCGTCACGATATTAAAAGTCTAAACCTTCCGGTAAGGTAAAGGTCAACAGAAAAAGCCGTCCCGGCCCCGGCAACCACGGAGAAGCCCGATGAACATCAGTGATATTGCACGTAAAACCGGTTTATCCGGTAAAGCGATACGGTTTTATGAAGAGAAGGGCATAATTACCCCGCCGGAACGGTCGGCCAATGGCTACCGGCATTATGTCGGGCACCATATTGAAGAACTGACACTGTTGCGTCAGGCACGGCAGGTCGGGTTCAGTCTGGAGGAGTGTCGTGAGCTGGTGGGCATGTTTAACGACCCGCAGCGTCACAGTGCGGATATCAAGGCCAGAACGCTCAGGAAGGTACAGGAACTGGACAGGCAGATGGCGGAGTTGCAACAGATGCGACAGCGATTATTAACGCTTGCAGAAAGCTGCCCCGGAGATGACGGGGCAGCCTGTCCGATTATCGATTCTCTGGCCGGGTGCTGTCATCAGACCGCGAACCCGAAATCCGTCGATCAGTAAAGCAGGGAATAGAGCTGACGGCGGAATTTACCGGCTAACGCATCACCGGTACCCAGTGCGGCCAGGATCTCCTGAAAGGTTTTACGCAGTTCACCGCCACCGGCGGCGAGATCGCTTTTCAGAAAGCTGAACAACAGCTCCAGTGCTTCTTCGTTACGACCGACCTGATGGAACTGTACGGCCAGTTTTGCGGCAAGCGCCGCGTTGGCCGGGTCGGCTGCCAGCTCGTTCTGTAACTGCTGAATTTCCGGGGTATCGGCGGCCTGGCGCAGCAGATCGATCTGTGCAATCAGCCCCTGGTAACGGCTATCCTGATCCTGCAACGGAACATGCTTCAGCACTTCTTCCGCTTCGTCGCTGCGGTTCAGGGTGATCAGCGTTTCTGCCAGCAGGAAGCCGGTCTCACTGGATTGCTGGCTGAGCTGCCATGCCTCTTTCAGTAACGGCAGTGCCTCAAGGGGTTTCTCTTCGGCCAGTAAGGCGGTGGCCTGCTGAAGCTTAATTTCATCTTCACGCGGCAATACTTTCTGTAGCAGTGCGCGGATGGCTTCTTCCGGTTGCGGGCCCTGGAAACCATCGACCGGCTGACCGTCCTTAAACAGATAGACGGTAGGGATGGCCCTCAGACCAAACTGTGAAGCGACCATCTGCTGTTCATCACAATCCAGTTTTGCCAGCACAAACTGTCCCTGATATTCACCGGCCAGTTTTTCCAGCACCGGGGTCAGTTCCTGACAATGCTGGCTGCGGGCAGACCAGAAATAAAACAGCACCGGTACCTGCATGGACTGCTCAAGCACCTGCTGCAGATTGGATTCATTAACGTCAGTGATCGGGGCTTGCTGTAACATAAGCTGTATTCCTTGGTCTGAAAATAGTTACCGTTATCCGCAGGATATGGGGGATCTTTTCCCGGACTTCAACCGGTTATTTCTCTCTGGCGGAATGATTGCTTAAAATCCGATCCAGAATTCTCCCGGGTAACAGACGGCGTGCGACAGACATTACATGGGCGACCACGGTCACCGGATAACGTTGTTTCGGGAAACGGCTCTCCAGCGCATGCCGCAATTTCGGCAGGACAGCTTCCGGCGGCAGGGTAAAGCGGGCGGCAATGCCGGGATTGGTGACCGGTTGATCGGCGACACCCTGCACGACATTATCACTGAACCCCGTGGAGATGGGGCCGGGTTCGATCAGACTGACATGAATACCTTCCGGTTTCAGCTCCATGCGCAGTGCATCTGACCAGGCCTCCAGAGCATATTTACTGGCGGCATAGGCTCCCCGGCCGGGGGTGGAGATTAACCCCATCACCGAACTGGTGTTGATGATACGGGCATTCCCGGCCGCTCTCAGCGCGGGCAACAGCAGCATCGTCAGCTGGTGTACCGCAAAGAAATTGGCGGAAAACTGTTTTTCCATCTGCTCACGGGACAGGGCGGGTAAGGCACCATACACGCCAAAGCCGGCATTATTGAACAGCCCGTGCAGCCGGCCATCACACAGCGTAATCACCTCGTGTGCTGCGTTGCTGACGCTCTCTGCATCGTCCAGATCCAGCAGAATACCGCAATATCCCAGTTGCTCCATACGGCGCACATCGTCCGGTTTTCTGCAGGCGGCAATCACACGATAGCCACGGTTCAGTAAATCGCTGGCGGCAACGGCACCGATGCCGCTTGAGCAGCCGGTAATCAGAATATTTTTTTGCATAACATCACATCAGAAGAGGAATGGATGCGCCTCAGCCTCAGGCGCCCGGTCCGGTAAAGTATTACACACAAAACCGGCAGAGTACCAATCGCGGAGCAGGCAGGGCAAGGGAAGATGACCGCAGCGCCCGGAGGCTGCTGCGGTAAAGTGTTCAGAGTTTTTCGCAAGCCCAGTGGATGGCAGCGGCGTATTCCGCCGGGAGCTGGCAGACCAGTGCCTGTAATTCCTGTTGCAAGCGGTCGGGATGAGTGTCGGTCAGGTTCAGGTGGCCCAGCTTACGGCCCGGACGAACCTCTTTGTCGTACCAGTGCAGATGGACCAGAGGATGTGACAGCCACCGGGTATCCAGTTCGCAACCTATCAGGTTAACCATCACCGACGGCGCGAAGACCACCGGTTCGGGCAGGGGCAGACCGGTGATTGCCCGCAGATGTAACGCAAACTGGCTGATCGAAGCACCGTTCTGTGTCCAGTGACCGCTGTTATGAACCCGCGGGGCCAGTTCGTTAATTAACAGGCCTTCAGGAGTAATAAAACATTCCATCGCCATCACACCGACATAGTCCAGTTCCTGCATAATCGCTGTCAGCATCGACTCGGCCTGGCGCTGCTGTGCGGCATCCGGCTCAGGCAGGGCAACACTACACATCAGAATACCGTTATGGTGCAGGTTATGGGTCAGGGGATAAAAGACCAGCGTGCCGTCATGACCACGGGCACCGACCAGGGAAACCTCACCGGAAAAATCTATGCCCTGTTCCACGATACATTCGCCATAGCACTCTTCCGGCAGCGTCTGACAATCGCTCTCCCGCAGTCGCCACTGGCCGCGGCCATCATAGCCCCCGGTCCGGCGTTTCACGATGGCCAGGTCACCCAGGCGCTGAAAAACCTCCGGCCACTGTGCTGCATCGCTCAGCAGTTGCCACGGGGCCGTCGCCAGGCCTAACTGATCGAGCAGTTGCTTCTGGGTCAGACGGTCGGCCAGTCGCGGAAAAATATCCCGGTTAACAAACGCCGGATGACTGGCCAGGGCCTGTGTCAGCGGGGTTTCCGGCCAGCGTTCGATTTCGGCGGTGATCACGCTCTCGCGGATAGGCAGGCTTTCCGGTTCTGCATCAATACCGACAGGGTAGACAGCAATTCCCAGCGGCTCCCCGGCCTGGCGTAGCATCCGTCCCAGTTGTCCGTTACCTAATACGCAAACCGGTTTCATGCGTCTTCCTCCCGTGGGTCCGGATGGTTCAGCACCGCTTCACTTTGCTGCGTCCGCCAGTCGGACAGACGCTGCGTCAGTCCGGCATCGTTAACGGCCAGAATTTGCGCGGCCAGCAGAGCGGCGTTGGCGGCACCGGCTTTACCGATCGCCAGCGTCCCGACCGGGATCCCGCGCGGCATCTGCACGATAGAATACAGGCTATCGACACCGCTGAGCGCTGCGCTCTGTACCGGGACCCCCAGTACCGGCACCAGAGTTTTGGCCGCCAGCATACCTGGCAGGTGTGCTGCACCGCCGGCACCGGCAATAATCACATGAAAGCCCTGCTGCTGTGCATTCTCAGCAAAGCTGAACAATTTATCCGGGGTGCGGTGTGCAGACACCACTTCCACGTGGTGCGCAAGATCCAGTTCGTTAAGAATTTCTGCAGCATACTGCATCGTAGCCCAGTCACTTTTAGAACCCATAATGATAGCGATACGGGCCGGGGCAGTATTCGACGACATGCGGTCAACTCCTGTGAGTAGATAAAAAACCTGAAGGCGGACAGGTATTACACCTTGAGAAGGGCGTGAGAATAGCATGAGTCGGGAAGAAGGAAAACGGTTGCGTCGTGACACAACCGGACAAAATAGCCTGATTTACCAGGGGAAAGCGATGAGGCTGACCCCGTCTGCATCCAGCTGGATCATAGAACCTTCCTGATGCCAGGCACCGAGGACGGCCCGCTCTGCGGGGTGATCACTGACAGTGAGACGATGAATGGCCGGACGGTGGGTATGACCATGGATCAATAGTGAGGCCTGGTAACGTTCCATCACGGCTTCGACGGCCTGTTGATTCACATCCATGATTTGCTGGCTTTTGGTCTGATTGGCCTGCTGACTGTCATTACGCAACCGGACGGCGACTTTCTGGCGCAGCCACAACGGCAGCCTCAGAAACAGGCGCTGCAGCCAGGGCTGATGAACTTTCTCGCGAAAGCGCAGGTAACCGGCATCATCGGTGCAGAGGGTATCACCATGCATAATCAGAACGCGGTGACCATAGAGTTCCAGTAACTGTTCTTCGGGGAGTAACTGCATACCGCAGCGGGCAGCAAACTTTTTCCCCAGTAAGAAGTCGCGGTTACCGTGGATAAACCAGACCGGGATCGTCAGGGCAGAGAGCGCCTCAGCGACCTGTTGGTGCAGCGGGTTCGGGTCATCATCGCCGATCCAGCTTTCAAACAGATCGCCCAGGATATACAGGGCTTCACAGGCTGTGGCTTCACGCTGTAAAAAACGCAGAAAACCGGCAGTAATTGCCGGTTCCTGCTGACACAGATGCAAATCTGCAATAAAAAGTGTCCGCGACATTACTCGCTGATGGTCACTTTCTGAATGACAACGTCTTCTTTAGGGACGTCCTGGTGCATACCGCTACGGCCGGTAGAAACTGCTTTGATTTTCTCAACCACATCCATACCTTCGACCACTTCGGCGAAGACACAGTAGCCCCAGCCCTGAACGCTTTCATCACGGAAGTTCAGGAAGTCATTATCTGCAACGTTGATGAAGAACTGTGCTGTGGCAGAGTGCGGTGCAGAAGTACGTGCCATTGCCAGTGTACCGCGGGTGTTCTTCAGACCATTGCTGGCTTCGTTACGGATTTCAGCGTTGGTTGATTTCTGCTTCATCCCTGGCTCAAAACCGCCCCCCTGGATCATGAAGCCATTGATGACGCGATGGAAAATGGTGTTGTCATAAAACCCTTCACGGCAGTAGGTCAGAAAGTTTTCTACGGTAGCCGGGGCTTTATCATCGAAGGTTTTAATGACGATATCACCAAAATTAGTCTGGAAAGTGACCATAATTTCATCCTGTCATGGTTGTTGTGCAGTATTTCAGCCTTTTCTGTGATTCAGAAAGGGCATTGACGATGGCACCTTATACCATAAATTTGAGGTATACGGCAGTAGGGGAAGTGGGCCTCCGGTTACCGGGCTTGCTTTACGTCGCAGTCCCGTGAAAAATACGGCACAATAACCCGAGTTATCGCACACGCAGAACACACGCAGAAACGGAAGAGTTAAATGCTAAAAATCTATAACACTCAGAGCAGACAAAAAGAGGAATTTAAACCTATTCATGCCGGGAAAATTGGCATGTACGTGTGCGGTATTACCGTTTATGACCTGTGCCATATCGGGCACGGACGGACATTTGTCGCCTTTGATGTGGTTTCCCGCTACTTACGCTACCTGGGCTATGACCTGAATTACGTAAGAAATATTACCGATATTGATGACAAAATCATTAAACGCGCGAACGAGAAAGGTGAAACCATCGGTGAACTGACCGACCGGATGATTGCCGAAATGCACCGTGATTTTGCTGCGCTGAATATCCTGCCGCCGGACGCAGAGCCCCGGGCTACCCGCCATATCCCGGAAATTATCGGGCTGGTGGAAAAACTGCTGCAACGCGGACATGCGTATGTTGCCGGTAATGGCGATGTGATGTTCGATGTGATGAGCGACAGCCATTATGGCGAACTTTCCCGCCAGGATCTGGAGCAGTTGCAGGCCGGCGCCCGCGTGGAAGTGGCGGATGTGAAGAAAAATCCGATGGACTTTGTGCTGTGGAAAATGTCGAAAGCCGATGAACCAGGCTGGGCATCTCCGTGGGGTGAGGGGCGTCCGGGCTGGCATATCGAATGTTCGGCCATGAACTGCAAACAACTGGGTGAGCATTTTGATATCCACGGCGGGGGCTCTGACCTGATGTTCCCGCACCATGAAAATGAAATTGCGCAATCGACCTGTGCTCATGGCGGAGAATACGTTAATTACTGGATGCATTCCGGAATGGTCATGGTGGACCGCGAGAAAATGTCCAAATCGCTGGGTAACTTTTTCACCGTGCGTGATGTGCTGGCCCACTATGATGCCGAAACGGTACGCTATTTTCTGATGTCCGGACATTATCGCAGCCAGTTAAACTATGGCGAAGATAACCTGAAGCAGGCCCGTTCGGCGCTGGAACGTCTGTATACCGCATTACGTAACACCGACCCGTCGGCAGTGCCGGCGGAAGGGGCGGAGTTTGAGCAGCGTTTCCGCGAGGCGATGGACGACGACTTTAATACGCCGGAAGCCTATTCGGTGCTGTTTGATATGGCGCGCGAAGTGAACCGGCTGAAAGCCGAAGACCCGGCCGCGGCGGAAGGTGTGGCGGCGAAATTACGTCAGTTATCCGGTGTGCTGGGGCTGTTACAGCAGGATCCGGAAGTCTTTCTGCAGAGCGCGGCCGGCAGCAATGATGATGAGGTTGCTGAAATCGAGGCACTGATTGTAATGCGTAAAGAAGCACGTGAAACCAAAAACTGGGCTCAGGCGGACATTGCCCGTGACAAACTGAATGAGCTGGGGATCATCGTTGAAGATGGCCCGCAGGGAACGACCTGGCGGCGTAAATAACTGACGGGGGCCGGGCAGTCTGAACGGTAACAGCCGGTCACAGCAGGATGCAGGGTGAGGTTCCATCGCAGGGTGTGTACTTCACCGCTGAGTGATCACCTTTCCTGATTTCCTGATTTCCTGAGTAGGTGAGTCAACGGTATTAACGCGATTCAGACTGGGACAAATCCCGTTAGCTGTTATGCGCTCTGCCATCATCACGTGATCCGCAGTGAGATCAGGAACCGGTCAACGTGATTCAGAACGGGTCAGGATAAAGGATCACTGCGTTGTGTACTTCACCGCTGAGTGATCACCTTTCCTGATTTCCTGAGTAGGTGAGTCAACGGTATTAACGCGATTCAGACGGGGACGAATCCCGTTGGCTGTTATGCGCTCTGCCATCATCACGTGATCCGCAGTGAGATCAGGAACCGGTCAACGCGATTCAGAACGGGTCAGGATAAAGGATCACTGCGTTGTGTACTTCACCGCTGAGTGATCACCTTTCCTGATTTCCTGAGTAGGTGAGTCAACGGTATTAACGCGATTCAGACGGGGACGAATCCCGTTAGCTGTTATGCGCTCTGCCATCATCACGTGATCCGCAGTGAGATCAGGAACCGGTCAACGTGATTCAGAACGGGTCAGGATAAAGGATCACTGCGTTGTGTACGTTTAACATACTGGTTCATCACATTTTCCTCAGTGCGTGAGTAAAATGTGTCAGCGTCATTCAGGACGGGTCACAGAGATAAAAAAAGGCGTCCCGCAGGACGCCCTTTTTATTGCCACCGTTTATTCGGTAACGGTGATGCTCTGGCCACCAAAAGTGACCTTCTGGCCGCTGACGATTTTGCAGCGCTTCCGCGTTTCTACCTGACCATCGACAGTCACCAGCCCCCCGGCGATAAAGGCTTTCGCCTGAGCGCCGCTCTCTGACCAGCCTTCCAGCTTTAACAGGTCACACAGTTCGACGTGAGGGAATTTACCGAGTGAAAAAGTTGCCATTATTCTGCTGCTCCATCGTGATATTCTTCACAGGCCTGTAAAGTATTTTGAATAAGTGTTGCGACGGTCATCGGACCCACGCCACCGGGGACCGGGGTGATCCATGCTGCACGCTCGGCGGCGACAGCAAACTCCACATCACCGACCACACGGCCATCGTCCAGACGGTTAATACCGACATCGATCACCACCGCACCGGGTTTGATCCACTCACCGGGAATAAATCCTGGTTTTCCGACCGCAACTACCAGCAGATCCGCATTTTCGACATGCTGACGCAGATTACGGGTGAAACGATGAGTCACCGTAGTGGTACAACCGCCCAGTAATAACTCCAGGCTCATCGGACGACCCACGATATTGGAAGCACCAATCACGACCGCGTTCAGACCGAAGGTATCAATGTTGTACCGTTCCAGCAGCGTCATAATACCGCGCGGCGTGCACGGACGAAGCAGGGGAGCGCGCTGGCACAGACGACCCACGTTGTACGGATGAAAACCATCGACATCTTTATCGGCGGCGATCCGTTCCAGCACTTTGACATTATCGATGCCTTCCGGCAGCGGCAGCTGAACCAGAATACCATCGATCTCTGCATCATCGTTCAGCTTATCAATCAGGGCCAGCAGCTCTTCTTCGCAGGTGGTGCCGGGTAAGTCGTAAGAGCGGGAGATAAAGCCCACTTCTTCACAGGCCTTACGCTTACTGCTGACATAGATTTGAGATGCCGGGTTTTCTCCGACCAATATGACCGCCAGTCCCGGGGCACGTTTACCCGCGGCAAGACGCTGTTTAACTTTTTCCGCAACTTCCAGCCGGACCTGCTGCGCAATCGTTTTACCATCAATAATCTGTGCTGACATCAGAGAAAAATCCACGGAGTTGAAATCTTAGGGTGAAGGCGCCTATTTTGTCAGAAGCGACGCGTGCTGTCAGGCAAAGAATGCCGGGCTTTGTTCAAACCTTCAGCAGTAAAACCGAAAGCGGCGTAAAAACATTGACTCATAGGTGAGTGACCGTATAATTCCCCGCAAAGTCAGGGCGCCCTTAGCTCAGTTGGATAGAGCACCGGCCTTCTAAGCCGTAGGTCATAGGTTCGAATCCTATAGGGCGTACCATTTCCCCTTCCACTACAGTCCTGTAACGTCAACTAATCCCAGTAAATACGTACTTCAAAGCTATTCCTACGTCTACTAACGTCCATCTAAATCCATTGTAATCCACGATCAAGTGGGGGTATATTTGGGGGTATTCGCAGGTTCAATGGAAAACATACCCCCAAAATGAAACTCAACGCCCGCCAGGTAGAGACTGCAAAGCCGAAGGAAAAGCCGTATAAGTTATCTGACGGCGGTGGCCTGTATCTATTGGTTAATCTCAATGGTTCACGTTACTGGCGGTTAAAGTACCGTGTAAGCGGTAAAGAAAAGCTGCTGTCCGTGGGGGTATATCCTGATGTGACGTTATCTGATGCCCGCAACCGGCGCGAAGATGCCAAAAGGGTTCTGGCTGCTGGTGGTGATCCAGGGCAGGAAAAACAGGCAGAGAAGCAGGCAAAGGCGCTGGCGGTCAAAAATAACTTTGAGTCGGTGGCTATCGAGTGGCACGAACACAAAAAGCCGAATTGGTCACAGGGCTATGCTGAGGACATTCTTGAGTATCTGACAAAAGATATTTTCCCGTTTATCGGTAAAAGAGCGATTAACGAGATTAAGCCTGCTGAGATGCTGGCGGTGTTGCGGAAAATGGAGCAGCGCGGCGTTTTGGATAAACTCAAAAAGACTCGCCAGGCTTGCCGCCAGATATTTACCCACGCAGTGATCACCGGCAGAGCAGAGAGTAACCCAGTCACAGATCTAGCTGGCGCCCTGAAAGCACCCAAGCAAAAACACTTCCCACATCTAAGCGTTGAACATATACCTGGCTTCCTAAATGCCTTGAATGATTACTCCGGAAGCATGATTACCCGTATTGCCACAAAGCTATTGATGATTACCGGCCTGAGAACCATCGAGCTGAGAACGTCAGAATGGTCAGACATCGACTTTGAAAAAGGCATCTGGCAGATACCCGCCGAGCGTATGAAGATGCGCCGTCCGCATATAGTCCCACTATCGGCACAGACCCGTGAGCTACTGGAAGAAATCCACCAGCTAACCGGACGGGGCAGATATGTCTTTCATGGGCGGAATGACGCTGGTAAGCCAATGAGCGAGGCCAGCATTAATCAGGTGATCAAGCGTATTGGCTATGATGGTAAAGCCACTGGCCACGGGTTCCGGCATACACTGAGTACCATACTTCACGAACAGGGCTATAACTCTGCTTGGATAGAAACCCAATTGGCGCATGTCGATAAAAACTCTATCCGGGGCACTTACAACCATGCTCAATATCTGGAAGGCCGTAGAGAAATGCTACAGGACTATGCTGACTATCTGGACGGGCTAGAGAGTGGGGCGAACGTGGTACATGGGAAGTTTAGAACTGCTTAACTGTACGGATAGACAGTGATAGTAGACCGCAGTAGACTTAGAGAGAATCAAGATTAAACCGTGCCTAGGCTGATCCCCGAAAACTCGTACACCTCGACGAGCTGGCATGGTTCCTAATAAATGAGGGCGTGAGGTGGCGTTTGCTTAATCCAGCGATAGAGCTAAAAGCTAAAAAGCAGCAATTCATAAGCATAAGAGAGCTAATTATTCGAGTCGAGTCTAAATATCCCGATATGACAAGGGATCAGATAGCGAACTGGATAATTATCCGGCTAGATGACGAGCAGGAATATGCTCCTAGCCTGCTAATACAAGATGCCCGTGGAATAACTAGAAGGCCTTCCTCTAGCGATCCATCTTTCAGTGCATATGAGTTGTTAAGTCGGGTCATGGCGAGTCCCAATATGGATAACCCACCATACGAAGGGTGGACACCATGTATGACGAGGAGAGGGCAGGAGCAAAGCACTACCGACCTTAACTTTGATGATGAAATTCCATTTTGAGGTGATGTTATGAATTCATTTGATTTTTTAGGTTTCAATCGCTCGGAGATAGAAAAGACTTTAGGTCTAAACCTCCACGATAATCTATTAGAATATAATGTTGGTTTGAAAAGGAATTTAGATAGCTGGCTGGTGCCTTATCTTTCACGTGATAACATTCTGTTAAGTGATGCTGCTTGTTTTATTATTGGTGCCAATCCTAGATTGGCCTTAAAAAATGAGCAATATAATGAATGTGAAGCTTATAAAGAATCGTTATGGGATGCCATTGATAATGGTAAACTAAGCGCAAGGGATATTACCCGCTACGATAATATGGATCAAGATCGGCGAGACTGTGTGCTTGTTCGTAGTGAAGTCGAAAAATGGGTTTCGGAGCATGAGTTTAATTGGCCTTTACCTATACAACAATCTCAGTTGATCGAAAATACCAATCAGGCATACCTTGACCAGTGGGGAGAATTTCCAGGTAAAAATACAGCGCTTATGATGATTGCTGGCATGGCTATTTCGCTAGAAAAATCGAGTAAATCCTTTCGGAATGGTGAGCGGTTAAACAAGCTCGCTATAGCAAGAGCTGTAGCTCAAAATCTAGCAACATTTGGCTATCAGGGGATGGTTGTAACAGAGAAGCAAATGACTAACCTGATTAAAGAAGCTTTAGAAATCACATTTCCTGATAGTGAGGACTAGTCACTTCTAAACGTAACTTCGATGCGGGCCAATACTTCTAAAGTCCCGCACATGCATTCCCTCCATTTCCAATGTTACGATAATAATCCTTTTTTCTGTGGCTTAACTTAATTACCCCCTTCCATATTTATTAGTGAAATTTCCACACTGGATAGATTGATTCTGATTAAATTAATCTCGTAAACCGCAATGGACGTCACGAGGTAAATATGAATAAAAGATTAATCAGACTTTCAGAAGTTCAGAAACGAACCGGATATAGCAAGGCGTGGATTTATAAAATGCTGAGCGGTAATCGGTTCCCGAAACCTGTAAAAATAGGTGCTCGTTCAATCGCTTTTGTCGAAGGTGAAATTGATGCGTGGATTAACGAGCGCATTGCAGAACGTGATGGCGTGGGGGCTAACTAATGGCGAAAAAAAACCACCCGGCACAGGTGGCTGATTCAGACATTCGGGGGATTGATTCTACACCCGCACCACTGAATATCAAGCCGCCATATAAAGCCGAAACATTCGGCCTCTATATGCTGACACATCCTAACGGGATCACCGCACTTAATACTAACGCCCGCACGTTTGCTGATTTTGATAAGAACGGCACTGGCAAGCAGTTTTACACCACATGTTTACACACTGATATCGCCAAACTCCGTAATCAATATGGCATTGACGTGTCCGGGGAGCCGGTCAAATACGTTTCCCGCCACGGCTACAGCACCACTTTTACCAGCTACCGGATTGCTGACCGCAAGGCCGCAGCCCGCGCCGTTGTACTGGTCAATCGCTGGCGTACAGAGCGTGGAGAATGTCACCTGCCGTCTGAATATTCACAGCAGCTTATTAACCAGTTCCCGGACACTGCCGACCTGAAATAACGGAGTCTTAAAAATGAAAAATATCAGATTAACTTCTGAGGCCGCCCCTCAGCCTGAACATGGATTTAGCGATATTAATCCTGCCAGTGAAGACCATATTTCAGTCATCAGATTCGAAGGGAATACCATTCGAATTGTGAATATCAGCGGTGAGCCGTGGTTTATTGCTAAGGATATTTGTGATGCGCTGGAAATGGCAGATCACTTAGTCGCTTTACGCCGTCTGGATGACGATGAAAAGGGGGAGTATTTAATACCTACCCCTGGCGGTAACCAGTACATGCGTACTGTTCAGGAGTCAGGTTTCTATAAACTCATATCCCGCAGTCGCAAGGCAACTATTCCCGGCACATTCGCCCACGGGTTTACTAATTGGGTATTCCGAGAGGTTATCCCGTCAATTCGTAAGACAGGCTCTTACGGAGTCCCGTTCGCATTCCTGAATGACCACAGCAAACGCCAGGCAGCCTATGACAATAAGGCCAGTAAGCGCGGTAAAGACCTGCAAGCCTGCAAGGGTGAGAAAGCCCGGTTAATCGCCGAAGAAGCAGAATTATGGCGCAAATATCAGCCTCAACTGCCGGAGGTTCACTGATGTCCCCACAGAAGCCAAAGCGCCGCTTTAAAAGTCCACACGGGCGCACCGTCACCGTGTTGGGCATGAGTGGTAGATGCGTTGTATTCATGCGTGAAGATTACCCGCACCCATGCCAGCAGCCGCTGGAGAAGTTCAAAGCTGAGTATGCGGAGGTGACAGATGATCGCCGTCCAGAGTAACGCCCCGTCACTGGCTGGCCTGTTGACAAATGTTGACGTTGAGAACCTAACAAAACCTGACATTCATCAGCCAAATATTTGTTCGGTGATCCATCACCTGCCGGACTTTCGCAACCAATACGCGCCCGCGCGCGAGGGTATTCAGGCAGCAATACCGCGATATGGGGAAAGGTTTTCCGTAGCTGGTGGGTTTCAGGGGGAAGGTTTTTCTGACATCACCACGCGAAGGGATAACTTTGTTGTGGCCAAAAAAAAGGACAGCACTGCGAATGCCGCCCTTTCGACTACAGCCAATGAGTATCAGCCCTTTGGTTCAATACCGCGCGATTGCAACTCTTTACGGAGAACACGCTTAATCCATGTTGCCAGAGATGAATCACCGTCTTTACGCATTTCATCCTCAAGCTGTGATCGGAAGTCATGCGCCAATCGTAACTGGTACTGGTCAGTCTTAGGTTTGTCAGTTGACATTGTAATTACAAATCTCATATCATCAATCACAGATTGTAATTACAACGTAATGCCATGTTGTTTGCAATCAAATAAAGCAACGCCCCGCACTGTTGGAGCAGTAGCGAGGCGTCTGACAACCACCGTTATCATCAGTAACGAGGAAGCTGTAATGCAGAATACCACACACCCGCAAGGGCGGCATTCACTCACCCAAAATTCAGGCAATGAACCGCCGTCATTCGTCTGGATTATCGCCGCAGTTCGCCGTGACTGCCCGACCGTTAAGGCCACAATTCACCATATCGCCGCCGCTACAGAGCGCGAAGCCCGCCTGACGTTAGCAAAAGATCACGTCTGCTTCTTTGCCGGTCGTATTCGCCAGGGGGTTAATCATGCGTAATCACTTTGATGTGCACGGCTATGCCGTCAATAAGCGTGGACTGACCGTCGGGATCGCCTACCAAATCGTTTCCTCTGACGTGAAGCACGCTACGGCCCACGCAATGAGCCGGGCACAGGCCGAAGGGTTTACCCATATCCGCATTAACTACACGCGGGAGGTGCGGGTATGAGAGCCATTACTCTGAGTAATAACAACCTGCCGCTGGTGGAGTACAAAGGCCAGCGCGTTGTGACCTTTGCCATGATTGACCACGCCCACCAGCGCCCGGACGGTACGGCGCGGCAGGCGTTTAGCCGCCACCAGAAGCACTTTATTGCTGATACGGACTTTGTGAAGGTTTCCGCAGACGAATATCGTTTACTGCTAAATACACAGCAGGCAAAAGATACGCACAAATTTTGCGCGACTATAAAAGACACGCGCAAAAAAGCGGCAGAAAAAATTACCGAGGATGTGACGCTAATTTTTGAGTCTGGCTATCTGATGATTGTTAAGCCATTTAAAGACGATCTTTCCTGGCAGGTACAGCGTGAGCTAGTTAACAGTTACTTCCGAGCAAACCCGCACTTCTCAGACATTCGGCCCGTACTCATTCCGAGCATTCAGGAACTGGAAGCGATGCCGCTACAGGAGGCGCAGGACGTACTGGCAGCAGCCGAGCATAAATCCCACTGGCGACACGGGAAGCACGGCAGCGCAGAAATGAGCCAGCGCAAACGCGAGTTGAAGGTATTACGCCCAGCCATCAAACGCATTACCGCTCTTATTCAGTTAACTATTCCCGGCCTGGAGACAACGAAGTGATGACCCTCAACAAAGGCATAAAGGCCATTGACGCCCTGAGCAAAATTCAAAGTCTGTTATCGGCGGCGCAGTGGCTGACGTCCAGCCAGGAAGAAACAGAACTACAGCTTGAACTACTGAATATCGCCAAGACCGTTGCCGTCCGTGTACTGGAGGAATGTAAGTGAGCCGTGACCATACCTTAGAGCAAGTCGCAGAAATGGCGCATCAGGCCGAGATAGTTTGCAAGATGTGGGAGGATCACCCACACCGCCTGGCTGACTGCGATCACTCAGCACTAGCAGCGTTGGTAAAGCGTTTATCTGGGAATGTTGCAGCATGGCTAGGCGATGAATTGGCAGAGAAGGAGCGCGGGCAATGACAATCCAACTGATAGAAGCATCCGCAGATGGCGTTATTTTCATGACTCGCCGCACCGATGGTAGCCACCAGCACCAGAAGTTAATCGGTTATAAGACCGCTATCAGGACGCTGGATGATGGCGCTTATGACGATGACCTACCGAATGGCCTACGCCTGGTAGCGGCAGTATTTGAAGCAGAGGCACTGGGCTATTTCACCCCGACTGACGGGCAACAGGTGATGCTGTGGCGTTGGATTGTGGCGGCTCTGTTTATCATCGAGCAATTGGAGCAGAACGGCGCTGGCGAAGTGGAACTGGAGGACGGCACGACACAAACGTTTGCCCAGTACTTTGGCAAACACGGCGGCATATCTGTTTACCCTGTCACTGAGCGCGTGGCCCTGGCTAATAACGTGGAATCACTGGCCTGTGAGGTACACACCCACGAAGCTCCGGAGCAAAAGGCTGTCCTCATATACCAGCAAATGCTGACTACAGACAGCGGAGCCTATGCTCTGTCTGACTGGGGCCGTGAGTGTATGGCAATCCTTCATGACAGCTTTATTGAGCAAATCAACACCAAGGGGCTTCCTGCTGCCCCGGTATGGCACTAAGGAGGGATGACGATGCGTAACATTGACCTTATCCGGGAAGTGACCACCGCCGCCGCAGGACACTGGCCTTACATTATGCAGAGCCTCAATATCGCCGTGCCTGATAACCCGCGAAAACATGCGCCTTGCCCCCACTGCGGGGGTAATGACCGATTCCGGTTCGATGACAACGGGCGCGGCAGCTTTATCTGTAACCAGTGCGGTGCGGGTGATGGCCTCGACCTGATCCGCAAAGTTCACCAGTGCGACACCACTGAGGCGGCAAAGCTGGTGGCTGATGTGCTGGGTATTGATTACCGGACAGCCGAAACAGACCAAAAATCAGCCGACCAGAGACGTGACCAACTGGAGCAGCGGCGCCAAAGCCAGGCTGAGGAGTACCGGCAGCGTCAGGACGAAGCAGAGGCAGAACGGCGGGCACAATTTGATGCCAGGTATCAGCGGCTGGAGAAAACAATAACGGACAGCGAAAGTGAATACCTGGTCACTAAGGGGCTGTCAGGAGTGATAACCCGCTGTCTGCCCGATGGATCAATTCTCCTGCCATTGACGGACGCAGAAGGGAATATCACCGCCGCACAGACTATCTCAAAGATAGGCAGTAAAAAGCTGGTGGCCGGCTCCGCGAAGAAAGGCGCATATCACACTATCAACGCACCAAAGCAGCCGCAGGCCATTATCCTTGCCGAAGGTTACGCCACAGCGTTGAGCGTGTCCCAGATGCGCCCAGAGGCGCTGATAGTAGCAGCCATTGACGCAGGCAACCTGTTACCGGTGGCTAAGGTGATGCGCGGGAAATACCCACAGGTACAAATCATCATTGCCGCCGATAACGACCACCAGCAGCACGGAAGCGCGAACACGGGGATCACCGCCGCAGAGTCAGCCGCCTTTGCCGTGGCTGGTTTTGTCACAAGCCCACCGACTGACCACAAGGCCGATTGGGACGACTACCGGCAGCAGTACGGCCTAGAGGCGTCTACAGCAGTATTTAACGAAGGATTGTACCAACCACAGGGGGAAGCGATGACCGCAACGCTACAGGTGACTGACGGCTGCAAAGGCGGCCAGCAAAGCGACCCGCTAAAACCGCACGTTAAAAGCCGGAAGGATGGTATTTATTGGATTGAGCCAAAGACTGACAAAGATACCGGCGAGATTATCAGCAAGGAAAGCTGGCTATCCTCCCCGTTAGATGTGATCGGCACTGGCCGCGATGATAAAGACCAGTACCTGATATTACGCTGGGTTCCCTATGGTGAAACGTCACCGGTGACCGCGCCGCTACCACTGGCTGATGTGGGGGAACGCGAAGGATGGCGCACGTTAAAAGCGGGCGGCGTGAATATCACTACCAAAAGCGGGCTACGGGCAATTCTGGCCGATTGGCTGCAAATGAGCGGCAACCGCGAAATATGGCGGGTGAGTCACGCGACTGGCTGGCAGTGTGGGGCCTACATCATGCCTGATGGCGACATCATTGGATCACCTGAGCGCCCCGTATTATTCAGCGGCCGCAGTAGCGCCGCATCCGGCTACAAAGTGACAGGCACAGCCGATAGCTGGCGGGGTTCCGTGGCCAAGCTTGCTGATGGTAACTATTCCATGATGACCGGGATCGCCGCAGCACTGGCGGCACCACTTATCGGGTTATCCGGGGCTGACGGGTTCGGCATTCACTTTTACCAGCAATCCAGCGCAGGAAAGACCACCACGGCAAACGCCGCCGCGAGTTTATATGGTGATCCTGGTCTACTGAAACTGACCTGGTATGGCACCGCGCTGGGGTTAGCCAATGAAGCTGCCGCGCATAATGACGGATTAATGTCGTTGGATGAAGTCGGACAAGGAGCCGACCCGGTGAGCGTCTCACAGTCTGCCTATGCCCTGTTTAACGGCGTGGGGAAACTGCAAGGTGCTAAGGAAGGAGGAAACCGGGATCTGAAACGCTGGCGCACCGTGGCGATCAGTACCGGTGAGATGGACATGGAAACCTTCATTGCTACCAGTGGCAGAAATACCAAGGCCGGGCAGCTTGTGCGCCTGTTGAATATCCCGCTAACTAAGGCTGTTAACTTTCACGGGAACGGCAACGGCAAGCACCACGCTGACGCCCTGAAGGATGCCTGGCAGATTAACCATGGAGCAGCGGGCCGGGCCTGGATAAAATGGCTTGCAGACAACCAGGGGGAAGCCGTTGAAATCGTCCGGGAGTGTGAAGAACGCTGGCGCGGCATAATCCCGGCTGATTACGGCGAACAGGTTCACAGGGTAGCGTCACGATTCGCCATTCTGGAAGCCGCACTACTGGCAGGTCGGGTGATCACCGGATGGAACGAGCAGACATGCCGTGATGCGATACAGCACAGCTATAACGCCTGGGTGAAGGAATTCGGGACGGGTAATAAAGAACACCAGCAGATAATCCAGCAGACCGAGGCTTTTCTTAATGCTTACGGACTGAGCCGGTTTGCTCCACTGCCGTATGAGCCGCGAGACTTGCCGATCAGCAACCTGGCAGGCTACCGGCAGAAAGGAAGCCACGAAAGCGACCCGGTAGTGTTTTATACGTTCCCGGCTACGTTTGAAAAGGAGATTGCCACTGGTTTTAACCCGAAACTATTTGCTGAGGTGCTGAAGCAAAGCGGAATGTTGACCCCACCAGCCAGTGGCCGAGGTTATCAGCGTAAATCGCCGAGAATCGAGGGGCGGCAGATTAACGTATTTGTCCTGAGCTTCATGCCGGAGGAAAGCGACCAGCCAGAGTAAATACTTTTTCTCACATGCGAGATTTTAGTGTTGGTTCAGTTGGTTCAGTCGGTTCAATTTGTAAAGTGTATTGATTAATAAGGTTTTTACATCATATTTTGAACCAACACTGAACCAACAATTGGCTATTTTGAACCAACACAGACGACAGGACGATTTATCGCTGGCCGGCACTGAACCAACAATCACCCCCACTGAACCAACACGAAATTAAAAATGTTGGTTCACTAAAACCCAGTAATGGCGCGGCCTGCAAGCCCGTGAACCAACTGAACCGACTGAACCAACATACTTTCGGTTATTTATAGAAAAAAATGAGGTGAGCAAATTATGACTGCTCAGATTTCAGCATACGGACGGCTGGTGGCAGATCCACAGACCCGCACTACAGCAAACGGTAAAAACATGGCAATGGCACGACTGGCGGTAGCACTTCCCTGTCACACAGCACAGAACAATGAGGCTACCTACTGGCTGGGCGTAGTCGCTTTCGGCGATTAGGCTATAATTCTGGTGTGACGATAGATCGGAAAGACTTAGATAGGTAGATTTCTTTTATTAATTGGAGTGTTATTTATGTGTGAAAACCCGATAAAGTATGGTGCTATATCTATAGATAATTGTATTTTCAAGTCATCGAGATATAGATTTAATAATGGTGTTCTCGGCCAGTTGAGTCAGTTTAAAAATAATGATATAAAACTTTTACAAACCGATATTGTTCATAATGAAGCAATAAAACACATATCAGAAAATCTCAATAAAAGTTACAGTTCAATAAATACAGCCCTTCGAGAAATAAAGTTAAACTCATGCCTGACCAATGAAGGTGAAAATGAAATTAATAAAATACTGTCAAATGAAACCCCGGCACATGAAAAGGCCATTGAAATAATAAATTTATTCTACGATAAAACTGGGGCTATACTAATAAAAGCAAATGACTTAGTGAAAGTAGAAGATGTAATGAATCTCTATTTCTCAAACAAACCCCCGTTTGAAAAAAGAGCAGACAAGAAAAATGAGTTCCCTGATGTTTTTGCATTGCTAACTCTAGAGGGGTGGGCTAAGGAAAATGATACGTATGTATTAGCAGTTAGCAATGATAACGGGTGGATTAATTATTCAAAGACAAGTACTTGGATAACTGTCGTTCGTAACCTGTCAGACGCTCTTTCCCTAATCCAAAAGAAAGATATGACAGATATAATTAGATTATTATTAATCAAAGATGTAGTTGACTTAATATTTATCGAGGGAGAAGTACAATCCAGCGTGAATTATTCAAGTTTTCATATCGATGCTGAATCACCATTTTTTTATGATTATAATGACCTATCTGTTAATTTTTACGATGTTGACTTCCATCAAGATGATGAGTCATTAGTTGAATTTGAAATAGTTAGGGCCGAGGAAAAATCTGTTACGATAAAAATATCATGTGAGATAACAATCGATGCTGAGGCCGTGTTTGATTTTTATGTGACTGATACTATTGACCATGACGATGTATTAATTGGTAGTAGCCTTGAAAATGTTCAACAATCATACGACGCAGATGTATTTATAACTATTACTGGTAATTTTCAAGAAGATGATTTTGAAAAAATTATAGCTAAAGTTTCAGAGGTTGAAGTAGTTAGTAAATTAACCAACATCGATTTTGGTTTTGTGGAGCCAGATTATTCAGGTGATGAAGAGGACTATTAGTTATTCTTATCTCGAGACGGCATAGGAAAAACGGTTAACTCCGTTTTTTCGGCCTGACGATAAACAACGTTGATCTGACCGATCTCACAATCGTTTCATAAATCGGTACAAATATATTAACCATTGCAAATATTGAAACTATAATATCTGTATAAATGACCAACTGGAAAAATAACCATGAGTACAGCAAGCCTGAAGCCGGTATTACTCAACAATGAACAAATGGCCGCACTTCGAAAAATCCAGGAACAGGAGCGCAGCAAATCCCCGCTGAACATCGCGCCAACAATCCACGTTATTGCCCGTCAGTTGATGGATAACGCTCTGAAGCAGTTACAGGTGAATAATGCCTGATAGCAGGAAAGAACAGGGAAAACACCCGACTCGCTGGCAGAAAGGGAAGTCAGGTAACCCGAACGGTAGGCCGGGAAAAGGCGCGGAAATACGGCGGCAACTGATGGAGTTAACGCCTGAGGCTATGGAGTCGATAACAGCCGGAATTAAAGCCGGTGATACAGCCTGCCTGAAGATATGGGCAGACCGTTGCGACCCGGTGAGCAAAACTACACTGCCAACAGTCGAGTTTATGGCAGACACCACGGATTTAACCCACTTCAGCATGTCTGTACTGGCCGCAATCAGTAAGGGTGAGGTTACCCCTGATATTGGCACTCAAATCATTAATGCCGCCGCCAGTGCTGCTCGTGTCGCTGAGATTGACCAGATGCGCCGTGAACTGGCAGAACTACAGCAGCAGGTCGAGGATATGATGAATGACAATCCGTAAAGCGCTGGATGACCTGAAATCGAAGTTAAGTAACCTTTCACCGGAAGAGAGGATCAGCGGACTTGAGCTGGTAGGCGTAGAAAAAGACTCTGACGGCCAGATTGTTATTGTGAGCAGGCAGCATATCCCGTTCGGAAAGCATGGTGGCGAAGCCTGGCAGGAAGAATACCCTATAGGTGATCCGCGCCGCGTAAAATGGGAGAAAGGCCAGTGACAATCAAATTCGCACTATCCCGGTTACGGGCGCAGTTAGCCAACCAGCACAATGACGACTCACGGACAGACGTTGCTGTTATCTCTGCCCTGATGGATGAAATCGCCGGAGACAGATCAGACGGAACAGCGGCGGCTATCGAGGCCAGACAGCACCGGCGCACCGGTTATACATTCCCACACAGCCAGGCACTGAGAAACGCACTCGATACGGTATCTGATGATTTGGCGGCACGTTAGCGGTAACTGCCTTTGATGATTAAGGCACCAGTACGCGCGCGGGCGCGAGGCAGCAAAGCTCTAAAAAATGCCTTGGAACAAAATCAACAGGTTACCCATTCCGGTCATAGGCAGAATCCTGCCTTTGATGATTAATTGAGTCCATAAAAGGGGCAACCATGCCAGCCAGCGAGAAAAAGAACACGAACCGGTATTTTAATGGTGTAGAAACTACACGTTTAATTGTGACCGTTGAAAGCGGGCTGGTGGCACAGGTTGATGACTTGATAGGGACTCACCGTTATGGCGATATATCACACCCCTGCCGCAGGAACCGCGCCGAGTTCGTCAGACAGGCCATAGCCGAGAAGCTGGCGCGCGACAGCACCACCGATAGCAGAAAATGACAGGAGGCCAATATGTTAGACAGCGAATCACTGGAAATGACCGTACTACAAATGGCCCGTATACAGGGCGAAAAACTGGACAGGCACACGCTGTACACCGTCAGGAATGAGATTAGAAACGCTCTGGCAGCAAAAGAACGCTACCACCGGACAATGGCAGCACCGCCCTACCAGTGGAAGAAACCGCGCCCGCCTCGATAAGGAGGAGGATCCCAAACCCTACCTCAAGACCGCCGCTATTTTCGTAGCGGTTCCCTTCTGACGTTTCCAGGCGCTGTAAATATCCTTATCCCACGCCTTGCCCGCTTTCGTCTGATAACCTGCTTCATTGAGCCGTTCAGCGATAATGCGCCCGTTGTCGAATCCTTCCTGTATCGTGGCAGCCACTATCTGAATCACGGCAGCTTCATTGTACAGGCGAGGAGGTATGCCCTGTTTACCGCCCGCCAGAGCAGCAGCCGCTGTTTCCATGCGCTCAACCAATGACAGAATCCGGTGATCGGGATTACTTTCTGGCCGGCCTAACTTCTGCCGCACAGCGTCTATCAGCCATGCTGTTTTGTCAGTGCCGGATTCACTCACGGCGGAGGTGAAGGACTCAACTAATTCGGCAGGAATACGGAAGGTTACAGACAGGGACTTGCTCATTATGACCACCAGCATGAGGGAGACAGAACGATACTTTAGCACTGTAAGACAGTGTAAGACAGTGTAAGACAATAAGTGTGCATCTGTATTCCTATCTGCAACATATGTTCGTAATGAGTGAACTATATTCTCGTAATGCATGAAAAACATAAAGCTAGCTATGCTAGGAAGATTGCCTACTTTAAGCATATTGCATTGTAAAAAACCATTGGCTGTGTCTGCTAGTTAAAGTAAAACTCATATGAGGTTTACTAAACACTTATGTGAGGGAGAAAACAATGTACTTATTCGCGCCACTGGAAAGGCACTACGACAAAGGTTTTGGTGCTATGGGGGATAGTTTTCAAGATGCTGCTACTGTATTGAAAAATCAGCATAATCGTGGGAATCTTAATGGCCATCTTCCAATCTGCTATCTTTTCCGGCACTCCATTGAACTATTTTTGAAGGGGGCAATCATCATTGTGCATCAGGGGTTGAGGATATCTTATGGAGAAGAACCCTGCACAAGTGAGCCGAAGATATCTGACGGCAAGAAGCTTAAGTCAATCTATGCCATCCATGACATAAATACGTTATATAAATATTTATCTAGGCTTGTCCTTGAAAAAAAAGCAGAAATTTTTGAGGTAACGGAGTCTTCCTGGGAGTTCGATGATGATATTGACTCAAAAATCAAACGATTAACGGAAATAGACCCACTTAGTTCTTACTTCAGATATCCAACCAATAAGATCACTACTTTTGAGAATGAAAAGTCTGCATTTAAAGAGACCTCGGTTGAAGCAGTTATGGCGTTAGCAAAAAAAAATAACGAACCAATGAAAACAATCAAAGCAATGCTTGCGCCTGGCCAGGATACACAGATTTTTATTCACGACGATTCATTCACGGAGGAGGCAATGAGTCTGCTCTCTGAGGTTGCTGAGTATATATCAACCTACCATTTTTATTTGATGCGTACATTTGCTGGTGATGGTCTCGATAAAAACAACTGAGCCCTTCATTTCCTGTGAGACTCCCAGCACAAAGCCAGTGACCTTGAAATGAAGGCGACCTGTTACAGTCGGGTAAATTCACCGCCTATGGCATCGAGCTTGCCACCAGTGTCCGGTGTAACCTGAGTCATTCCCGGCAGGCCATAGCGGGAGCAAACGCACCAGGTTTTACCTGCCGTCCTGTATTCCCGCTGTTCGTAGCTGGCGACCTTTTCTAACAGTCCATCTCTGACCATTGATTCCAACGTCCGGCGGGTGGATTCAATCTGATGGCGGTTATCACTGGTAGAGTATTCATGAAGCAGATAAGCCAGACCGGTAACATCAAACGGCGGCGGCCCTATCTCACGAGTTACCCACTCACGGTAATCCTGATCACAGTAACTGAGTATCTCTTTTTTACGGGCAGTCATTCGCATAGTGGGGGATTCCTTATTGTAGGTAACCAGTATCATACAATAAGAGTGCTGATGATATGAGTATGACCAGAGATTGAGGAGGGCGCTTAGCCTGCTTATTTCGTGAAACATCCACCACAAAAAGGGCACGGAAAATTATTTGGGGGTATATTTGGGGGTATCTGGTGTTTATGAAACTTATTAAGTTCATTATATACAGTTATTTAACTGTTTTTATTGAATCCTATAGGGGCCATCTTTTCTTCTGCTAGTGTCTCCTAAAGTCTACGAATACCTCCTGATCCCTTGCCAGTATTGGTTACTACATCCAGCGTTGTATCTGTTTGTCTATTGAAAGCTACACTCGATTGGGGGCATTGTCCCGTTCAATCAATTACGATGCCCCCACATGAAGCTAAATGCCCGTCAAATCGACTTTGCTAAGCCGAAAGAGAAAGCCTATAAACTGGCTGATGGAGCTGGTTTATATCTCGAAATTTTCCCCAGCGGCAGCAAAAGAAAAGCGCGTTGTGTTCGGGCTTTATCCCGCCATATCTCTTGCGGAGGCGAGGAGTAAGCGCGAAGAGGCCAAAAAGATACTGGCAGCAAATTGCTGACAGCTTAGTTAACAATCAAAATATTCCAATTTAGGAATGATTTCGATGTCGAAGCACCTTGTTAAGATGTTCGTTTGTTTAATGTACCCTCATCGTCACGCAGTAGGAGCGGTTTTATTGACGATATTTGCTTCCAAGGGCGAGAAAATGTTCCGCTCTAATGAGCTTTGCCTTCCAGCCAGGCTATAGCAATTTTAGTGATCACCCGAAGGCGTTTCTCTCAGATCATTGGCATTTACTCAATGCACGAAACATTGGTGGCTGTCATTGACAGCGAAGTTACAAAACTGAATCTACGGCAATGAAATTTATTTTTTATTATTTCATGTGGGTAATGTGTGTTTGGTTTATAACTATCTGATATTAATTGTTTTTTAACATTATGATAAACTTGTTAAGTTTTATAAATTATTGGAAGTGAGGTTTTTTATCAATGAAGGATGTTTTCGCAAGCTTAGGGTTGACAATACCACAAGCTATAGCAGCAGTGCCAATTTTTATTACACTTGCTAGCTTGATGTTTAAATTAATAAAAGTACCATTTAAAATGATTGATATTATATCAGTTAATAAATACGTATCTTTACCGGTTAAAGATAAGGCGGAAGCCATGCGCATTATTTATGAAGGTGAAGTTAAGGATAAATCTATACGCTATATTAATGAATTAAAGCTTGCAGAGTATGGCCTACACTATCCCATCCTAACATTAAGAGTGATGTTCGACTACTTACATTCTGAAAGGTTGCTTTCTGTAAGCTCCAGGGCTAATGATTTCTTAAAATATCACAAAGTATTTTTCATTGATGGGAGTAATAACCCACATCTTTCAAAGAAAGGAATGAGTATAACTGTATTTATGTTATCAATGCTCATGATTATATCAATTGGTGGGTTTATTATAGGAATTAAAGCGTTAATTGAAACGCTACATAAATCACCGGATGTTGCATCTGTCATCCAGTTGGTAATATATATCCTTTCTGAGATTCTATTCGTAGTAATGACCCTTACAATGCTCACAGAGTTATCGTCTGTATATCAAGCCACCTCATTTGCAAAAAAATTGAGAGGGTACAATTCTGAAGAGATTTTTAAAAAATATAAAGAGGGTTTAAAATAGCTTTGTATGTTGCCTTTGAACAGGGAGTGTGTGTTTTAAAATCTCCCTGTTCATATAAGAAAATAATATTATTTTTTATTTATTTTCTGCCATTTTTCATATCATTAAACAGAAGTGTATAACAAAATTTTTTGGGGCATAATAGGGGGCGCTTATGGTTATTGAACTTGAATTTATTGATTGATTTCATGTTATTATTGATTATTATCGAATCTTGTAGGGTGCGCCATTTACTTTCAATAACTTACGCAACCTAAAGCCTGCCTGATTTACTCCCTGTATCGTATTTGTAACGTTAGCCCCTGAAATGCTATTAATTTGCTTTGCGTGACCGCTAAAACGCCCGGACGACTCCGGAGTTTCCGTCATAAACTCGCAGCCTTACCCTCTGACAACCCCCCGGAATCGCCCCCTGCAACTTGACAGTGTATGAATCGTTATACCATAAACACGATGGGCTGCCACACATACGATCTGTGACTTATAAGGCACGAAAAATCAGTAACACAATCAGCTTTTACGGTGGATCGCTTACCTTACTCCCTTAAGAACTATGTTTCTGATTTTTTTTTTTATAAAATTCATGCCAGTCAGCGACCCTATGAAAACCAAGCGTTATTTTAAAAAGGTAACGTTACGTTTAATCGTGCCGGTGGAGAGGTGGAGAGGTGGAGGGTAGCACATGCAGATGACCTGACGGGTGCTCGCCGTTACGGAAAGATATGCCAGCGGTGCCAAAGGAAACGAGCAGAGTTCGTCAGGCGGGCTATAGTAGAGAAGATGGCTCGTGACACTGACCGCATTTAAGTACCACAATCATGCGGTTGCTCGTCTTTCCGTAAGATTTGAGTAGTTCAGGCAGTTCAGAGAACTCACCCGAAAGGGGGATTAATGGGGCGCTGTCATCAGAATCATAATGCCTGAATTTAATTGACAACCCACTGATATAACTATAAAAAAGACAGTATGGCGATAAGAGGTTTCTCTGTATGACTTTCTATGGAATAGAATATTTGCAAGTACAGTCCGGTATTAATGATTACCTGAAGTATATTGTAATCTTTAGTGCGTTGTCTTTGTTGATTATATTTTTCATTTTGTATATGCACCATCGTTTACAGACGAAATATCGTGATTTAACTATTATTGTATTTTTATTTCTTATTTTTATTTCCGGTGTTCAGTATGAGGACTACTCAAATAGTCAAAATTTACACTCGGCATCCTCACAAATGGTCAGTTTTGTTAAGCAATTGGCAAAAGAAAATAATGTCAACGAAAATGATGTTTTTTCAAGCTCAATACAGTTAACAGACGGGGTAGTGGTTAAAATAAAAGATAACTACTACGTAGTGAACTTAAGCCCGGACCAGAATACTTACAGATTAGTAAGTGTCGGACTTATAAACCCAAACATCACCATTAAGAAATAACAAGGATAAGAAATGTACACGCCAATTATAATAAAATTAGGGCTAGGTATTTTATGCCTTGTTCTGCAAATAAACCTGATGGGGAAGGGGAATCTGGCACCCTCTTCTGCCACTGATCAGATTCAAAATTATGTCCTGGGTGGCATAATTGGCGGGGTTATTTACAATGAATCGATCTCAGTCTTACAGTTTGTTTTAGTGTTAGTGATCTGGACACTCCTTGTTTTTATCCTTAAATTTCTGAAAGAAAACAATCGACTGGTGAAGCGTATAATTGATGGGAAACCCATTAATTTGGTACATAATGGCAAGGTCGATGTAAAAGAGTGTCTTCGGAATGGTGTTTCTGCTCATGACTTAATGTTTAAATTAAGAGCGAATGGCGTTTATGAGGTCGAGCAGTTAAAACGTGTTGTACTTGAGCAAAATGGGCAATTAACCATTATACAAAATGGCGATGAAAATATCAGATATCCGATAATAGTTGACGGCCTGGCAAACTATGATTTACTTGAAGTGATTAATAAGGATGAAAACTGGCTGGAAGAAAAAGTTCTGGAGCAAGGGTTCAATAAAATTAGTGAGGTTTACTTAGGTGAGTATTTGTCCGGCAGGATTAAGCTCTATGGTTATAACAGGTAGTCGGTAGGTCGGAGAGTGAACGGTCTGATAAAGAATATCATTGATAAAAATACTCTTCATGGTCTGGATATTTATCTGCCGGAGAGATGACTGGTCTTTATTCCGGCAGTCCTTGAACACTACTAACATAACGTTGATGTAATAGTCTTTGTTTTATCTTCACCTGGCACTTTCTTTGACTAAAAGCGACTGATTGTTATTCCGAAGGCAGGCATGTAAATAATGAAAGTGATATTAGTTCGGCACGCGGAAACGGAGTGGAATACCAGGGGGATTATTCAGGGACGGGAAGATAGTGCGTTGACCAAACATGGTCAGTGCCAAACGGCAGCATTATTGCAAGCATTTGCAGAAAATGGTTACGAGGCAGAGAGTGTTTACGCATCTCCGCTCGGCCGCACCTGGAATATGGGACAAGTATTGGCTGAGCATTTTCGTTGTTCTCTGGTGGCTGAAGCAACCCTGAAAGAACAAGCGTTTGGTCAGCTTGAAGGCATGTCAGCAGAACAATTTAAAAAAAATCACCAGGATGAAGCCAATGCGTTATTTGAACTTGATGCTGAGTATTGTCCTCCGGGCGGGGAATCTCTTACACAGGCCAGCAGGAGAATTATTGATTTTTTAATTAATCTCGAAAAATCTGGCCATTATAACGCTGTATGTATTGTGTCTCATGGGCACGTCAGTCAGGGTGTTCTTGCAAGTCTATGCGATGGTAACATTGACCAATTCGCCAGATACGCACACCCTAACGCGAGTTACTCAGTTTTCGATATAAAAAACGGGAGATGTGAAACCATCAGATGGGGTATTGCTACACATTTACGTCACTTAAAATAGTTAAAGTAAATGAAATAAATATATTAAATATGATATGAAGTTTTCCCCAGGCAATAATAAAGGAACATCACAGAGTTATCGATAGTTACTTTTTTAGCTGGTGATGGAAGGCAATGGCATAGGTAATATTGCTTGCATTAGGAGGGGAGTGAGTTGGAGCAATGGGGAAAAACAGAAGGCGATTAATATGATGTTTTCTGTAATATTTGGATCCGATAGCACAGTTTTTTAAAATCGTTGTGGACTATTATTGGTTGCTGGTTAATTTTGGCTTTGAAAAATATTCTGATATTGTTAAATTTAAAGGTTCTGGTATTAAAGAGGTGCCTGTAAATTTAATTGATAGATATAAACAGATTGTCGGGAGTTTTCCGCAATGATGAAAAATATATTGATGTGTGCTTTTTTGTTCCTTCTTTCTGGTTGTGTTGGTGACAGAATCGATTTTCACAATGAAGGCGATGCTGCGGTAACTGAAAATTATATCTGCATAAAATCTTTCCCCGGAGATATTCTGGAGTATTACCTGTTAAGTTCATCTGCAGATAGGTATACAGTGCCTTTAGCTTATATGATGAAAGGTGTGCCTAAAAAATACCCTGACACCTGTATCCCTGTCAGTCTGAAAAAAAAGGCAGATTATGAATTAATCTACACGTTGAATGGTATAAATTATCACTTTGATTTTAGTATCGGCGATGACAAAAAAATAAAAAAAGGATAAATAACAAAGTTATCAGGTATTTCCCACGCTAAATCTGTAACGGGAAAGCAGACCACTTAACATCATCGGGGTGAAAATAACCTTGAGACTGATCAGTGCGATGCCCGGGTTATAATTTATAGGAAAAACGTATGCAGCATTTTTTCTTCACCCAGCGTAAATATTAAAAAATCACTCTCTTTGAAGGTGTTATTTTTGATCAGTTGTTGTTTCAATAAACTGAACTTTTTTGTGTCGGTGAAGAAGAGGGCTGTGACATAATCTGAATCCATCAAATTCTGTTGTTCAGAAAGCCGTACAACCTCCTGGTAGCAACCCGTTTCCTTGTCTCCTGTTCGTTGTATTAACATACATTCTGTCAGTAAATAGGTTCGGACAGGTTTTTTACTATAGAGCTCCTTAAGAAATTCAATGCCTTCTTTATAGTGATTTTCTCCTATCAGACTGTTTGTATACATTAAAAGAATTACTATGTTTTCGGGGTGTTTTTTACGGATTGCGTTAATTTCTGAAAGGATTTTTTTACTCCGGGCGGGGCCCGACATCGCTAACTTTCCAACTAAAGAGGCTACCTCGTTTACAGGGTTATCTTCGATAGAAACAGGTTCGGGGTAAGAACTTGTATAGCCGGACAGAAAGAAAAAAAGTGTCACTGCCCGGAGAAGGAATAATATTTTTTTCATACTATAACTTCCTGAATTTATTCAGTGAAATATAGTGCGTTGCTTTCTTAGGAACCGGAATAACTGAACCCGTATACCCTGTATTTAAAACGTATCCGTTTTCTATTTTTAAAACTGGCTGGATGTTTTTACTTGTTTTTAAAGTAAAACGGGCTCCCCCGATAAGAATTTCATCCTGTGTGAGAGCAAAACACCTCTCTCTGGCATCCAAAACATATTTTTTATTATCGATATTATTTTCGACTGTGCACCAGGGATTAATTACACCTGAACCATATGCCCTGGCTGCATTACATAACATTGATGCGGATAAAAATATAACTCTTTCTTCTTTACTATCGTTTTCAGTGACATTCAAAAGCAATGTATAAGATGCATGTAAAGCACCGACCCCTTCCAGGGCCAGATAGCCAGGTGTCGTGAACCTGAACGATTATGTTGTCATTTTATCCTCCATGATAAAATCAACCAACCCGACGCCATTCCCGTAACCGTTATCCTCTGCAACGCCAGATCTATTTTTATGAATCTATATTGATTCGCTCATTATGTAAACACAACCCTGTCAGGGTGTTGGTTATTATTAATAAATTTTAATAGGTTAAATGATTCGCTCCGAATGAAAGTAGCTGTCATCCAGTCTTGCCAGCATGTCCAAAATATCACTCTTTCTGTCCGGATTTGCTCTGTGTGGTGTCCGGACGGTTTGTTATAAAGACATCATGTTTTTCACTGTTGATGATACCTATGGAATTGATGACCTGGTTTTATTTTGCGTCGGCGTGTCTTGGTCTGGCGGCAACACCCGGACCTAATGCACTATTGGTTATGTCCCACAGTGTCCGCTTTGGTCCCGGCCGGACTTTATATACTATTGCCGGGGGCTGTCTGGCATTTACCGGCCTGATGGCTGTGTCCGTTTTTGGTATCGGTGCGTTACTGAAGGTCTGGCCCTCTCTGCTTTCTTATATCCGATACGCCGGCGGGTTATACCTTATTTACCTTGGGATCCGGCAGTGGCGATCACCTTCTGTCCGGATCGAGGAAGCAACGCTACAGGGGCCGTCCACGGGAAGGCGCATACTCTTTTTACAGGGTTTTTTCTCAGCAGGCTCGAACCCGAAGGTCTTTCTGTTTTTTGGGGCTTTTCTTTCCCGGTTCCTGAACCCGGATAAGAGTATTCTGCTGCAGTTTGTGCTGATGGCGGCCACCTTTGTACTGGCCGAATTTATGGGTGAAATGACCGTCTGTCTTATTGCCTCCCGTATGCGTCACTTTATTCAACGTTCCGGCAGACAATTCAGTTACGTGTGCGGTAGTCTGTTCGCCGTTATCGGGGTGATTGTGATGTTACATCCGTAAGGGAGATCTCCACCTCATGCTGAAGACCACGACGGAGCCCACCATGGTTCACCCTGTGAACTTTATCTTATTACTGATGCCCGGCTTTTCGTTACTTTCCCTCGGTGGCTTTCTGGATAAGTTACGCTTTTCCGGTGAGCCGGAGACCTTTGATAAGAAAAATTATTGTCACTGGCATCTGACCACTCTGAAAGGGGAACCGGTGACGGCAAGTTGCGGAGTCAGGATCACGCCTGATATCAGCCTGCAGGAATTTGACCCGAGCCCCATAAACTGTGATTATCTGTTGATTTTCGGGGGCTGCGCGCCGGCCAGGGTGATGGCTGAGGCGCCTCATTATATTCCTCTGATCCGTCGTTACTCCCGCCGGAAAATCACGATGGTCAGTATCGATAACGCCGCGTTTTTGTTTGCCGCGGCAGGAGTTACCGGGAAAAAGATGGTCGTTCACTGGCGTCATGCCCATGAGTTCAGGGAGTTATTTCCGGCAATTCCGCTGGATACTCATTGCCATGTTTTGCGAGATGATAAAGTGACTTGTTGTCCGGGCGGAAGCGCAACGATTGAGCTGGCCGCCGTATTACTTGAACGCAAGCTCACCCATTTACAGGCGATAAAAGGCCTATCCGATATGTTGGTCAGTGGGTTTCCATCACCTGAGGACAGTAACTGGTCGCGTTCTGAGCTGAATGCGTATCCGGAGGAGATCATCAACGCGATAGTCGTTATGCGTCAGCATATTGCCGACCGGTTAGCGGCAGAAGATATCGCCGGCAAAGCCGGTATTTCCCGCCGTCATCTTGACCGGCTTTTTATCCGGCATGTCGGTAAAAGTGTAGCGATCAGCTACCGGGACATGAAGCTGGCACTCGCTCGCTGGCTGCTGGAAAATACCGCGCTTCCGCTGGAGAGGGTTGCCCGTGATTCCGGTTTCAGTGACCGCGGACAATTAAGTCGTCTGTTTTCACGTCAGGCCGGGATGCCCCCCGGGCAGTGGCGGGCAAAGATCAGAGAGAGTCACCGCAAGAGGTGATAACCCGCCCGGGCGCGGTAACCCCGTCCCCGGGCGGTATCAGTCGATAGATGTCTGAGGCAATAGTTCATCTAAGGATTGGACCGGTCCGGGTGAATTCTTGTCACTTCGAAGACAATCCCAGGACATGGCATCCTCCGTGCAGTAATCCCCCAGGCACTGCAGTGCAAGATCATTTTCAATCAGGCTGATCGGTACCCAGACATAAGGAACATCCCGCAGGGCATTAGGCACGGTTGAGCCGCATAACGAACAGAAATCGTTACGGTAACCGGTCGTCTTTTGCCAGGCGACAATATTCTCTTCCCCGCCCTCCAGGACAAACTCCGACGCAGGAATTAAGGTCGCCAGATTATGGCCCACACCGGTCTGTTTACGGCATAACGAACAGTGACAACGATAAAAGTTTTTGGGTGCAGTTTGCAGGGTGAAGCGTACCGTGCCACAAAGGCAGGATCCTTTAACCATGATTTCCTCCTGTACATTTTATTTTATAAGGGGTGTACCACATTGCCCGGAAAGCAGAAAGCAGAAGGGCTTCAATCGCAAGGGGATTCGCCTGTGGCCTCTGCTTTCTCCGGTTAAGCGACTCATTCTAAGCCCTGCAGAAGTCCCGGAGCTGCAATCAAAAACAGTCACCGGCAGAAGGACATCCAGGATTCCATCGCAGGGGGGATTCGCCGGTGGCCTCTGCTTTCTCCGGTTAAGCGGCTTATTCTAAGCCCGGCAGAAGGCCCGGAGCTGCAATCAAAAACCGTCACCAGCAGAAGGGCGTTAGGCCTCCATCGCAGGGGGAGCCGTTGGTGGCCTCTGCTTTCTCCGGTTAAGCGACTCATTCTAACCCCGGCAGAAGTCCCGGAGTTGCAATCAAAAACCGTCACCAGCAGGAGGGCGTCAGGGCCTCCATCGCAGGGGGAGCCGTTGGTGGCTTCTGTTTACTCCGGTGTAGCGGCTCATTCTAAGCCCGGCAGAAGTCCCGGAGCTGCAATCAAAAACCGTCACCAGCAGGAGGGCGTCAGGGCCTCCATCGCAGGGGGAGCCGTTGGTGGTTTCTGTTTACTCCGTTGAAGCGACCGATTCCAGGCCCGACTGAGTTCGCCGGGATACCGGCAGGGAAAGGGCAGACCGGGAGGCTGAAAGAACGCAGACCGCCGTGTACCGGGATACCGGACTGAAAAAATCTGATATGGATGCGCATCATGACTATCGGGATCAATAAACAGTAGATATATTTGAGATATAAACTCAATTGTATTGTTCGGTTGTTGCAGACAATACGACGAGTTCCCATTCCCGGTTTTCTGCGGGGAAGTAAAGAGGAGCCGTCACCGTCAACCCTTCAGGGTTTATCATCGGGAGCAGGAGGTGTGACGTTCCGGCACTTTTACTCCCTGGTACTTCTGTGGAAAAAGGACAAGCGTATGTTGGAAATCAAAAGTAATCGTCAGGTTATCCTTCGCACGACGTTGCTCGGCGGGTTTATCAGTTCATTAGTGAAATGGGGTTCTGAGGTGAATATGCCTCCCCGGGTGGCCGGTGAAATTTCTCCCCCGGCCGCGAATATCGATAGCTGGCTGGGCTGGGCGGGGATCAATTCGCATTCGCTGGATTATCTTTATCAGGGCACTATGGTGTCGGGAGCGGTGACGCTGTATCACTGGTTGTTCAGCTTTATTTTTGCCTTTGTCTATGTAGCCATCTCGGCCCTGTCCCCGAAAATCCGCCTGTGGTATGGCGCGCTCTACGGCATTGTTATCACGGTGGTCATGCACGGTTTTCTGATCCCGTTACTGGGTTTTCGCTACCCGGTGTACGCCTCCGGCGCAAAAGGGTGGTTATGGAATCTGAATGGCTATGAATTATGGAGTGAAGTTCTCGGTCATATTTACTGGTCAGTTTCTATCGAACTGTGTCTGATCGTTGTGCTCGCTCAGCTATCCCGGCCTTTAAAAGGGAACTGGGTAAAATAAGTCTTTCCGCCAGATCCCCTGCCGGCGATCGCAGGGGATCCGTGGCCGGCAATAGTAATGATGTTCAGCAGTTCTATGAGGGCAGTCCCTGGTCCCTGCGGGGAAATGGCGGCTAATCCTGTAATATAAACCGGTAACCGATACCACTTTCCGTCAGTAAATGACGGGGACGGGCAGGGTCGGCTTCCAGTTTCTGGCGCAGATGGCCCATATAAATTCGCAGGTAGTGATTGCTTTCTACAGCGTTCGGCCCCCAAACCTGGCTGAGTAACTGGTAGCGGGTCAGAACCTTCCCCTGATTGTTCAGCAGCACGGCCAGTAAACGAAACTCAATGGGGGTGAGATGAATATGTTCTCCCTGTTTTTTGACCACTCTGGCAGCCAGGTCGACCGTTACCTGAGAAAACGCAAACACCGCATTCACCGGCGTGGACTGACACATCCGGCGCTGCAGTACCCGTAGCCGCGCCAGAAACTCCCCCATACCAAAGGGCTTACACAGGTAATCATCCGCGCCGTTATCCAGCGCGGTAATTTTATCCTGTTCCTCACTGCGGGCAGACAGGACCAGGACAGGGGCAATGCTCCACTGGCGGAACTCGCGAATAAAACCAATACCATCACCGTCCGGTAGCCCCAGGTCGAGGATCACCAGGTCAGGCTTCCGGGTCGCAGCCTCGATCAGCCCGCGTTGCAGGGTTTCTGCGTCAAAGACACGAAAGGACTCTGCTTCCAGCGCCAGTCGCAGAAAGCGACGGATCTCTTTTTCATCTTCAATGATCAGGACATTCATCACGGTAGTCTACTCCAGGTCTTCCAGTTGTGGCGGTGCGGGTTGTGGCAGCACAATACAAACGTCGGCACCGCCCTGCGGCTGATTACTCGCCTGAATCGTCCCCTGATGCAGAGTGACGATGGCCTGGCAAATGGCGAGTCCCAGCCCGATGCCGGGAATGGCGGACTCTTTGGTACCGCGGGCGAATTTCTCAAAAATAAGCGTTTCCTGCCCGGCCGGGATCCCGGGTCCATTGTCCAGCACATGAAAAACTAACTGACCGGGGGTGACCCGGGCCCGCAGGGTAATGGAGGCCTGTTCGCCGGCATACTTCACCGCATTCTCCAGCAGATTAATGAATATCCGTTCCGTTAAGGCGGCATCAAGAAAAACCAGTGCCATCGGTTCTTTAATGTCCAGCGTCACTCGCCCGGTATTCCCCTCAGAATCAAAGGCGTTCAGTATACTGCCCGCCAGCTCCTGTAATGTCATCCACTCCTGATTCAGGGTGGAGCCGCCGGACTGATACCGTGCCATATCCAGCAGATTATTGACCAGCCGGATAGTGCTGATAATCTGCCGTCGTATGCGGATAGCCTGTTCTGTGTGCGCAGATTTTTCATGATTCAGATCCAGGGCCAGGATCTCTGCCTGAGCGAATAAAACCGTCAGCGGAGTGCGAAGATCATGAGACAGTGCGGCAAGGAAAGTATTTCGTAACTGTTCCCGTTCATTGCGGATACGAGTCTGTTGTTCACTTTGCAATAATGCGTGCCGTTCCATGGCACCGGCAATCAGCATAAGAAAAGTATCGAGTAATCGTTGTTGTTCCGGCAGCGTAATCTGCCGGAGCCGGAGGGGTTCAATCACTAACAGCCCCAAAACGTTACCACTGCTGACCAGCGGCAGGATCCGGTAGGGTACCCCGGGCAGGGTATCGGTGCCCGCACCGGCCGGGAGGGCATGTTCAAAACTCCAGCGGGCAATCGCGGTATCTACCGGCGTCATCGCCGCCGGAGGAGTAAGGGCGGTGAGTTGACCGTTTTCATCGGGCATCAGTATCTGGCAGGCCGCATTAAAAGTGGAGCGGATATAGGTCTCACTGCACCGGACCAGCGCCGTAACATCCCGCCCGTCCGCCAGTGCTCTGGACATCTCGTACAACTGCCGGGTGCGTTGTTCCCGGTAGCGGGCAATTTTGGCCTGATAACGTACGCCTGCGGTCAGATGACCAATCAGCAGGCCGACGGTCAGCATCACGCCAAACGTCAGCAGATACTGGATATTGGAAACCGCCAGAGACCCGCGGGGGGCGATAAAAAACAGGTCAAAACTGATGACATTCAGCAGGCTGGCGACCACTGCCGGCCTTCGTCCGTAAAAGAGCGCCACAATCACCACGTTGAGCAGATACAGCATCGCCAGATTGGCATCGTCAAATGCCGGTAACCAGCGTGTGGCGATAAAAGACGTACACAGACAGAGTATCAGTGCCAGCAGGCAGCCGCGGAGGGGATGTTGCCAGCGCTGCGCGGTGTCCCGATCGGGGGCCGTCGGTTTAGGCGCTTCGGCGAACGGCGTCCCGCGGGGAATAAGGATAACCTCAAGCTCCGGTGCATGCTTTATCAGTGTATCGGCCAGCGTCGGAAAGGGCAGCCAGCGCCCCTGTCGCCGGCCAAGTATCACTTTGCCCAGCCGGTGTTCGTGGGCGTAACGGATTATCGCCTGACAGCGTTGCGGATCTGACAGGGTCGCCGTACCGGCCCCCAGCTGGCTTGCCAGCCGTAAAGCATTAACCATTTTCCGGCGCTGATGTTCTGCCTGTTTAGCAAACCCGGTGGATTCGGTATAGATGGTATGCCAGCGACAACCCAGTCTGGCCGCCAGTCTGGCGGCCGTACGGATCAGTTTTTCGCTGCCTTTCCCGGCATCCAGACAGAGCAAAATACCGTCCTGGGGATAGAGATCATTGCCGTCAGCGGCAGCTTCCTGCAGCAGACGTTTTTGCTCATCAACCCGATCCGCCGCCCGGCGCAATGCCAGTTCACGCAGAGCAATCAGATTCCCTTCGCGGAAAAAATGTTCGATGGCTCGTTCGGCCTGCGCCGGAATATACACCTTTCCATCGCGTAAACGTTGCAGGAGATCGCCGACCGTCAGATCCACCAGCACGATTTCGTCGGCCGTATCAAACACGGGATCAGGCAGGGTTTCGCGCACCCGGATACCGGTGATCGCAGAGACCACATCGTTCAGGCTTTCCAGATGCTGAACATTGAGCGTGGTCAGAACATCGATACCTGCCTCAAGCAACTCGTTCACATCCTGCCACCGTTTAGGATGACGGCTGCCGGGAGGATTACTGCAGGCCAGCTCATCCATCAGTATCAGCGCCGGATGTCTGGCCAGCGCAGCATCAGGATCAAAGCCGGTCAGGACCTTTCCGCGATGGATATGCCGGGCCGGGGGCAACTGCGGCAGGCTCTCCAGTAATCCGGCCGTCTCCTGACGGCCGTGTGTTTCCACCACACCACAGAGCACGTCCAGCCCGTCGTGGTAAAGGCGCTGAGCCTCTTCCAGCATGGCAAAGGTTTTACCTGTCCCGGCACAGGCGCCGAAGAAAATTTTCAGTTTCCCGCGACGTTTTAATTCCGGTTGCCGCAGCAACTGGTCCGGGTCCGGACGAAGAGGTTCAGGCATAAGTGTCCTTTATCGGCGGGGCAGGGTGCTCAAGGCCATATTCAGTTGTGTGACATTAACATAGGTTGGCCCGAGAAACTCAGGCCAGGGATGGACGGTATTCCGCTCGACCAGTGTCTGCAGTTGCTGTTCAGTGAGTCCCCGGGCCCTGGCAACGTCCGGCAGTTGCCAGGCAATGGCGGCGGGGGAGACGCCATTATCCAGCCCGCTCGCCGAAGCGGTTAACAGGTCGACAGGGACCGGCCCGGCAGCATGGGGGTCCTGCGCCTGCAGTGCCCTGGCACGGGCTGCTATCTGAGCGGTCAGGGCCGGACTGGCTACCGACAGATTACTGCCACCGGAAGCCAGTGCATTATAAGGAGTACCGGCGGTGGCTGAAGGACGGGAATGGAAATAATCCCTTCCGGTAAAAGCCTGGCCCAGCAGCGCAGAGCCCCGTGTTTCGCCGTTCAGCGTTAACAGCGACCCTCCGGCCTGCCAGGGGAACCACCATTGTCCTATCAATGTGGTCAACAGAGGGTAAGCCCCTCCGGTAAGCAGGGTGAGAAAAGCGAGTAAAACCAGTGCGGGCCGTAGTTGTGACATCGGGAGTTCCTCACAGAAGATGCGCAGAAGTTAATAATAAATCGATAATTTTGATGCCGGCGAAGGGAACCAGTAGCCCCCCGAGGCCATAAATCCACAGATTGCGTCGGAGCATGGCCTCGGCCCCCATCGGCCGGTAGGGCACCCCTTTCAGCGCCAGCGGGATCAGCCCCGGGATAACCACGGCATTAAAGATCACTGCGCTCAGGATCGCGGAGTCCGGTGAATGCAGGTGCATAATATTCAGTGCGTTCAGTTGCGGGTAACTGGCCGCAAAAGCGGCAGGGATAATGGCAAAATATTTCGCCATATCGTTGGCGACACTGAAGGTCGTCAGTGACCCCCGGGTCATCAGCATCTGCTTACCGATGTGCACAACTTCAATCAGTTTGGTGGGATTGGAGTCCAGGTCGACCATGTTGCCGGCTTCTTTTGCCGCACTGGTGCCGGAATTCATGGCGACGGCGACGTCAGCCTGGGCCAGCGCCGGCGCATCATTTGTCCCGTCACCGGTCATAGCGACCAGTCGTCCTTCATTCTGATACTGGCGGATTAAGGCCAGCTTGGCTTCCGGTGTCGCTTCGGCAAGAAAATCATCCACCCCGGCTTCTGCGGCAATGGCGGCTGCGGTCAGCCGGTTATCCCCGGTGATCATCACTGTGCGGATCCCCATGGCCCGCAGGGTCGCAAAGCGTTGGCGGATACCGCCTTTAACAATATCCTTCAGTGCGACGACGCCCAGTACCCGGGTGCCTTCCGCGACCACTAATGGTGTTTCTCCCCGCCTGGCGATATCTTCCACTATCCGGGTGACCTCTCCGGTAAAGACATCTCCTGCGGCTTCGACATACCGGCGAATCGCGTCTGCGGAGCCTTTACGGATGATACGTTCACCGGTATTTATGCCACTCATCCGGTTGCGGGCAGAAAACGGAACAAAAGTCGCCTCACTGATATCCCGTTCACGCAGGTTAAAACGCTGCTTTGCCAGCACCACAATACTGCGTCCTTCCGGGGTTTCATCCGCCAGGGAAGATAACTGCGCGGCATCGGCCAGCTGTTGCTCATCAATTCCACTGACAGGGATAAATTCAGAGGCCTGACGGTTACCCAGGGTGATGGTGCCGGTTTTATCCAGCAGCAGTACATCCACATCCCCGGCGGCTTCTACGGCCCTGCCGCTGGTGGCGATAACATTGGCCTCAAGCATCCGGCTCATCCCTGCCACCCCAATCGCGGAAAGTAATCCGCCAATGGTCGTCGGGATCAGGCAGACCAGCAACGCTATCAGAACCGGCAAGGAGACGGCATGGCCGCTATAGGCAGAAAATGGCCAGAGAGTCGCGGTAACCATCAGAAAGATAATACTGAGCGCGGTCAGCAGCAGGGTCAGGGCAACTTCATTCGGCGTTTTGCGGCGTTTGGCGTTTTCCACCATGCCAATCATCCGGTCCAGAAAAGTTTCGCCGGGGTTTGCGGTACAGCGGATCACCAGCCAGTCAGAAAGGATACGGGTGCCGCCGGTGACAGAAGCGAAATCCCCCCCGGACTCGCGGATGACCGGTGCAGACTCACCGGTAATAGCACTTTCATCGACAGAGGCCCCCCCCTCAATCACCTCCCCGTCACAGGGGATCACCTCACCGGCTCTGGCCAGCACAACATCGCCTTTACGCAGGTCCGGGGCTGACAGTTCGACCGCAGCACTCCCGTAGTGTGGTTGTGCCAGTTTCCTCGCGGTGACACTTTTTCGTGTACCGCGCAACGCTTTCGCCTGAGCCTGACTTCTTCCTTCCGCCAGAGCCTCGGCAAAGTTAGCAAACAGCAGGGTCAGCCACAGCCAGCCGGCAAGCATGGCCGGAAAGTCGCCATTACCGGCAAGCTTACCGGATAACATACCCGCAGCCATCGCGGTGGTGATCATGCTGCCGACCCAGACGATAAACATCACCGGATTACGCCACTGAATGTGCGGGCTAAGTTTCAGAAACGCTGAGATCACTGCCTGACGCAGCAGCCCGGGTTCAGAAAAAATGACCGATTTTGTACTCATTAGACTCTCCGCCTGACTCAGTGTAAGGACAAATGTTCAGCAACCGGCCCCAGAGCCAGTGCAGGGATAAACGTCAGGGCTGCCATCAGTAACAGGGTTCCGATAAGCAAGCCGGTAAACAACGGGCCGTGGGATGCCAGGGTTCCGGGGCCGGTGGCCTGCCTTTTTTTACAGACCAAAGAACCGGCGATAGCCATCACCGGCGCGAGGGTCGCGAAACGGCCGATAAACATGCACACCCCCAGAAGCGTGTTCCAGAAAGGCGTCGTGGCGTTCAGCCCGGAGAATGCACTGCCGTTATTGTTAGCGACGGAGGAAAAGGCATACAGGATCTCACTGAACCCGTGGGGACCCGGGTTCAGTATCGCGGCCTGCCCCTCGCCGCTCAGCAGTACCAGTGCCGTCCCGGACAGGGCTACCACCGGACTGACCAGCAGGGCCAGCACAATCATTTTCATTTCTGAACTTTCTATTTTTTTACCCAGATATTCCGGGGTGCGGCCGATCATCAATCCGGCGACGAAGACCGCCAGCAGAACAAACAACAACATGCCGTACAGCCCCGAACCGGCACCACCGAAAATAACTTCCCCCGTCTGTATCAGCCACAGAGGGATCATCCCGCCGAGGGCAGTGAAGGAATCCAGCATGGCATTTACCGCTCCGCTGGAGGTTGCTGTGGTTATCACGGCAAACAGGCTGCTGCTGAGAATACCAAAGCGACTCTCTTTGCCTTCCATATTGCTTGCCAGAGCGGCTCCGTGAGAGAGCAGTTCCGGGTTACCCGACCCTTCCGCCCGTATCACCACGACAGCACAAAGTACGAAGATCACGGTCATTGCCTGCAGCAGCGTTTTGCCCTGGCGAAGATCACCGACCACCTTACCAAAGGTAAAGCAGAGCGCTGCCGGAATAAGCAGCATCGACAACATCTGGACAAAATTAGTTAAAGCGGTAGGGTTTTCAAACGGATGTGCTGAACTGGCGTTGAAAAAGCCCCCTCCGTTGGTGCCGAGTAATTTGATGGCTTCCTGTGAGGCTACCGGCCCCATCGGCATCCACTGTCTGATGCCTTCCAGAGAGGTAAACTGCCGGTAGGGGGCAAGGTTCTGGATGACGCCTTGCCAGATCAGAAACAGGGCGAAAATCAGCGAGAGGGGGACTAACAGATACACAGTGATTCGGGTGATATCCTGCCAGGCGTTGCCCAGCGTTCCGACGCCCTGACGGGAAAATGCCCGCATTAAAGCAAAGGCCACGGCGATGCCGGTCGCGGCAGAAAGAAAGTTCTGCACGGTCAACCCCGCCATCTGGCTAAAGTAGCTCAGGGTACTTTCACCGGCATAGGCCTGCCAGTTGGTGTTAGTCACAAAGCTGATGGCGGTATTCAGGGCCAGATCGAGGGAGAGCCCCGGAAAATGCTGCGGATTCAGCGGCAGATACGTCTGCAACATCAGGATCGCTGTCAGCAGGCCTGTGCCGGCAAGTGTCAGAGTAAGGATAGCCAGCAGATAGTTCCGCCAGCTCATCTCACTATTGCTCACCCCGGCGAGTTTCCACAGATAACTTTCCACCGTGATAACCGGCCCGGGTAAACGGTTTTCCACCAGACAAGCGATAAATCCGCCCAGCGGTCTGGCCAGCACCATCAGCACAATAAGCAGAGAGGCCAGCAGAAAAAATGCGGATGTGGTCATTAAAACTCCTCCGCATTCAGCAAGGCATACACCAGGTATCCCAGCAAACCAACAACCAGCACGATGCCGGCGATAACAGCGCTATTCATCGACTTTCTCCGTGAATGAGTGATCGGCGGAGAGTCTAGGGATTCCGGTGAAAAAATAGGGTAAAAAAGCACGGGTAAAGGTGTAAAAAAAAGATAAAAACCGCCCCCGGGAGTCGAAAAAACAGTCAATTAGCTGACTTATTCTGTTTATCTGCCAGGATTAAATCATCACTGAGGGCGAGACTCTATCTGAGGCCTGAACACCAGGTGACCTGACCGAATAAGGAGAACGGCAGTATGCTTAATCGCAATGCACTATTTCTTAATACCATCCTGCTGGGGGGGACGACGGCGCAAAAGTTAGAGGCGGTGGCTGATGCGGGTTTTGCGCAAGCAGAACTGTGGCAGCAGGATGTGCAGGAGACCGGGGGGGATACGGAAGGGATCCGGCACCACCTCAGTTCGCTGGGTATCTCATTGACGGATTACCAGGTACTGCTGGATTTTGATGGTGCTGCGGATGTACATCGGGAAATTAAACGTCAGCAGGCGCTGGAAATCCTCGATACCGCCGTCAAAGTGGGGGCAGATACGGTACTGGTGCCAGCCAATACCGAACGCGGATGTTTGCCGGACAAAATAGTCAGTGACCTGCAATGGCTCACTGAGCAGGCTGTCGGGAGAAATCTGCGTATTGCTTATGAGGCGATGTGCTGGAGCACCTGTGTTAATACCACCCCTGAAGCTCTGAAGATTATTAATGAGGTCGACTCCCCGGCATTAGGCTTAGTGATCGATGCTTTTCATATTTTTGCTCTGCAGCGTACGGTGGCTGACCTGGCGGAGATTCCGGCAGAAAAAATATTTCTGGTGCAGTTATCAGATGTCAGTGATATTCCGGATAAACAGCAACTGATTGATATTGCAAGGCATCAACGCTTACTGCCCGGTGACGGGGTCTTCCCGTTACAGCAACTGCTGGCCTGTCTGCGGGAAAAGCAGTATCAGGGCCCTCTGGGGCTGGAAGTGTTTAATGACGAACTTAAGAAACAACCGCCGGCGGATGTGGCCCGGCAGGCGATGGCCGCATTACGCCGCCTGATTGTCTGAGGCGTCGCCCCTGTTTCCCTGGCAGACCTGATCCGTGTTAAAACGGTCATCAGCCCGTGCAGAAATCAGCACGTCACACTGACTGAAGTAAATACCGGAGAAGGGGGTTGTGATGTGGATACAGAAAGAAATCAGGCTGAAGCCGCGCCAGCGCGGTTTTCATTTGATCACTCATGAAATCGAAAATGCATTGAGCGACATCCGCTGGCCAGCGGTCGGTCTGCTGCATCTGTTTATTAAACATACTTCGGCATCACTGACCATTAATGAAAATGCGGACCCTACCGTGCGGGGCGATTTTGAACGTTTTTTCAATCATGCCGTGCCGGAAAATGCTCCGTTTTATCAGCATACCTATGAAGGCAGCGATGATATGCCGGCTCATCTGAAAAGCAGCCTGCTGGGCGCTGAACTGACGGTCCCGGTGTCCGGCAGACAGCTGAACCTGGGAACCTGGCAGGGGATCTATCTGTGTGAGCATCGTGATCATGGTGGCAGCCGGACACTGGTGCTGACATTACAGGGTTCGGACGACTGATCTCCCGGGGCGTCTCTTTCCCCGCAGCCTTTCTGTGGGTGACTACCATTAACGGGGCGACAGCGCCTGTCTTCGTACTGCTCCGCAGTTAACACTCAGGGAAATCAGACAGTGTAGCGGGCAGTCGCGCTGCCGGTAAATGATGCCATTCACGGGGCGAAGAGTGTCTTCGTACTGTTCCTTAGTTAACGTTCAGGGAAATCAAAAGGTATAGCGAATAGTCGCGCTGTGGTAAACGATGCCATTAACGGGGCAACAGCGCCTGCCTTCGTGCGGGTTTGCGGTTAACCGGGAGGGAAATCAAAAGGTGTAGCGGGCAGTCACGCTGTCGGTAAGCGATGCCATTCACGGGGGCGCAGAGCGTCTTCGCATTGTTCCACAGATAGCGTTCAGGGAAATCAGACAGGGTAGCGGTGAGTTATTTTTTAGCGGAGATGATTTTCAGGGGCGCTGGCCGGTGAATAAGCCGACCGATGGCGGAACGGGGAGAGCAGATTACCGCTATCCCCGGAAATAACTTAATGATCCGCCGGGGCAGGGTGGGCAGGTTTTTCAGGCAGAGGTAATACCTCCACTTTGACCTGATAGTTTCCAGCTGCGGTCTGAGGCACCTGAGCGACCAGGTTTTTCAGGGTTTCTGCCGGAGTCGTGGTGGTTTCAGTGGCAGCGTACAGTGGCATCGGACGCGGTGGCATCATGCCATGCTTGTGCGGACCGAAGGCGTCCGGGTGCGGATCTGCCTGACCTTGCGGAGCAGCGGATGCCAGCGCAGAAACCAGAAGCAGGGGGGCTGAAAGATAAATCGCGAACTGTTTCATAATCAACTCCTGAGTGTAAATTCACAGACAGCATCGTGAATTATTCCCCGCGTCTCAATCACATTTGCGGGACGTTTACGCAATTTTCATTATCCAGACAGTTATTGCTGAAACACGGTTTTCTGACACACTCAGAGACAGAAATACAATAAAAGTGTCCGGACCGCACAGTTTCAGCGTCATCCTGCAGGCACATCCGTCACTTGCCCGGAGTCTCTGGAGTTGTTATACAGAGAGTCTTACCCGTGTAAGCCGATAACTCTCCCTGCCGGGACGCCATAACAGGTACTATTTTGAAAAAGCAGACACTTTTACGCAGCGGATTTCCCCTCACGGCCCTGATCCTGTCGCTCTCAGTGCTTTCTCCGGCATTACCGGCAAAGACGGTCACCGATGATGCCGGCCACCGGGTGGAGATACCTGATACCGCCAACCGTATTGCGGATGGCTGGTTCGCACACCATTCCTTACTGATGACGCTGGGAGCAGGGGATCGTATTGTCGCGACAGTCAATCATCCCCGGGATCGGCCCTGGATGTTTAAAATACAGCCGTCACTGAATCAGGCATTACAGACCCCCGGACATGCGTTTTCCAGCGAGGCGCTGGTTTTGCGCCATGTGGATGTGGTCTTCGTGCCGGAGAATGACCCGGCCGCCAACAGTTACCGGCAGGCGGGTATTCCTGTTGTGATGATGGGTTTTACAGATTTTCCATCAATGGAACGTTCACTGCAGACGACTGCCGAAGTCGTGGGTACGCCGCTGGCGCTTCAAAGAGCGGCAGAATATAACCGCTACCTTAACCAACAGATCGCGGTCATTGGTCAAAGAACCCGCACGCTGACCGCGCAGCAACGGCCGACAGTTTTACATATTCAGTCCCTGCACCCGTTGAAGGTGGATGGCAGAAATACACTGATCAATACCTGGATCACATTGGCCGGCGGACGCAATGTCGCAGAAAGCGTCGATGGTAATATGAAAGAGATCACGCCGGAACAGGTGCTGGCATGGCAACCGGATTATATTATTCTCGATGCCGGTGCTGGCACCCTTGCGCAGTCACCTTACCGGGATCTGTTCAGTCAGTTACGGGCGGTAAAACTGAATCACGTCGTCCGTAACCCTTCCGGGGTCTTTCCCTGGGATCGTTACGGGACGGAGGTCGCCCTGCAGATCCCGTGGGCGGCGAGATTGTTCCACCCGGATCTGTTTCCTGAGATCAATATGATCCGTCAGACTCAGGATTTCTACCGGCAGTTCTTCAATTATCCGCTGACGGAGTCGCAGGCGAAACGGATCCTCTATGCTCAGCCTCCGGGCTGACCGGTGACGGCTCCGGTTCTGCGGAGCAGTTCATGCTCATGCCAGCGGGGTCGTCCAGCGCGTCGCTTTGATATCGACGACAAACCGGTATTTAATCTCCCCGGCCAGCATCCGGCGAAAAGCCTCTTCTATCGCTTCACCGGTGATAACTTCTACCTCTGCGGTGATCCCGTGTTGGCCACAAAACGCCAGCATATCGCGGGTCTCTGCAATGCTGCCAATCGAGGTGCCGGAAATACTTAACCGGCGGAAAACCATCGGGGTGATTTCCGGCCCCGGGTGCGGTGTATCCGGAATTCCCACCAGTACCAGTTGACCATTGGTTTTCAGTGTCCGGAGATAAGGGTCCAGAGAATGGGGTGCGGCCACACAGTCCAGTATCAGGTCCAACTGTTGCGCGCAGCCGGCCATTTGTTGCGGATCACCGGAGATGACGACATTGCAGGCACCGAGACGTCGTGCATCTTCACCTTTTGCCGGAGAGGTGGTGAATAATGTCACTTCAGCGCCCATAGCACTGGCAAGTTTGATCGCCATGTGTCCGAGTCCACCCAGCCCCACGACGCCGACTTTCTGTCCTGGTTGCAGATTGAAGTGTTTCAGTGGCGACCAGACGGTAACCCCGGCGCAAAGCAGGGGAGCCACGGCATGAAGCGGCAGATTTTCCGGGACGGGCACCACAAAATGCTGATCGACAATAATCTGTTCAGCATATCCGCCACGGGTGAGCTCTCCGGTATAGCGATCTATGCCGTTGTAGGTCGGAGTAAATCCCTGTTCACAATATTGTTCTTCCTGCTGATGGCAGAAATGGCAGTGCCCGCAGGCATCTACCATCACACCCACACCGACGATATCTCCGGGCCGGTGGCCGGTGACCGCCGAACCTGTTTCCAGTACCCGGCCGACGATTTCATGCCCGGGCACCAGCGGATAATGACTGGCTCCCCATTCATTCCTGGCCATATGTAAATCTGAATGGCAAACACCGCAATACAGAATATCAATACGGACATCGCCTTTCTGCAGAGGACGTAGTGAAGAGGTTCCACACTCCAGAGGGGCTTGCGGATTTCGGGCGATAATAGCGTTTATTTGCATAACAGACCTTTGTCAGGCTCTGACAAGCAGAGCAGTCACTAAAAGAGGGGGCACACTATAAATAGAAGGTTTCTGTATGGATAGCAGTTACCATATGGTGACCATAAAAAACGATGAGGTTAAAATGCCGGATTGGGTGGACGGAAAAGTCTATTTTTATGCAGATTCAGGGCCGCGCCGGCTGATGGATTTGTTCTCTGTAAAATGGAGCAGTATGGTGTTGCATGCACTCTGGCATTGGCCGGAAGGACGAGCCCGGCCAGGAGAGCTGCAACGCAGTCTGCAGGGAATTTCGAAGAAAATGTTATTGCAGACGCTCAAAGAGCTGGAAATCCGCGGACTGATCCATCGCCAGGTTTTTCAGGTGATCCCGCCTAAAGTGGAGTATTCACTCACCCCGCTGGGGAAAACCCTTGCAGGGCCGATTGAGCAACTCTATCAGTGGGGACTGGAGCACCGGCAGGCTTTGGATGAGATGTCAGAGAATAGACGAAAGCACACGGAGGCCAGCGCGTCCGGGGATTTGCGATAAACCGTATCAGAAGCAACGACTCACTGCCCGCTTTCAATGGGCAGTGAGTGCATCAGCCTGGCCGGATAAGAGCCGGACCGGCGGGGATCAGCGGCGTGAAAGGCTGTACTTACCGGCACCCAGCAGCATAATGAACAGGCCACCAAAGAAGTACAGAGCTTCTGTTTCCAGTGCCCAGGCACCGACATTTGTGGTGTCGAAGAAATTTCCGCCCGCGACCAGAACCACGGCAAAGACCAGGTTGATGGCATAGACCAGACCCGCCAGACGGGTCCAGACACCCAGAATGATCAGCACCGGAGCAATCACTTCACCGATGTACGCCCCGTAGGCGACAAAGCCCGGCAACCCGTGTGCTGCCAGCATCGGCTTAATCCAGTCGACCCCGTGTTCCAGTTTAAACACCCCGTGAAAAAGCATCAGGATACCAAAAACCAGTCGCAGCAGTAATTTTGCAAAATCGGGATGGTTAACCGCGTTATCGAAACTATCAATTAATTTATTCATAAGACCCCCTAAAAAAAAAGATAAATTACCCGAACTGCTATTAAAACATCACCTGGTTTTTTTGAAAGACAGCATCAAAAAATTAGAGTGACCCGGGGCTCCCGGTATCCCCCGGCGCTGCCGGGAGTTCTGTTGGTGGTAACAGGGCACGTTCGCTGAAAAAAATACAGGGGGGTGACGATCCTTTCACCGTGGTGCCTGTTTTACTGTCAGGCAGGCCGCTACACGGCGAGCGGCCCGGAGATGACCCGCTGGCAATGCCAGCAAAACAGGCCAGCGCAAGCGCTGAGGTAACACGGCGGCGTTATGCCTTCACGGCTGACGGAGGGCTGCGGCTGATTTTTTAACGTAGAAAGACAAGAAGGTTTATCATTGAGCTAAACTTACTAAGGGAAACAGGCGGCGGTGTGAAGCTGGAAAGCCGACGTGTCCCGGACCATACCGACGCATCCCGGCCAGGGCGGGTTATCCGTCCCCCGGGTCATTCTGTAAACATAAGGAACATGTTGTGATGCTGAAAACAGCATTGTTATTTGTATTCACTGCCATCGCTGAAATAGTGGGCTGCTATTTGCCTTATCTGGTCCTGCGTGAGCATAAAAGTCACTGGCTGCTGGTCCCCGGAGCGGTCAGCCTGGTGATCTTCGCCTGGTTACTGACTTTCCATCCGGCCGCTGCCGGGCGGACCTATGCTGCCTATGGCGGGGTGTATATTTGTGTTGCTCTGGCGTGGCTCAGGATTGCAGAAGGGGTCGCATTAACCCGCTGGGATATGGCCGGTGCGTGTGTGGCGCTGGCGGGAATGCTCATTATTGTCTGCCAGCCATCCTGACGACCCATTGAATCTTACCTTCGGGCAGGTATCGCCCTCTCGTCCGGCGTAGAGATCGCATTCTGCCGGGCACCACCTTTTTTCGGAGATCCTCTATGCAGTCAATTGAATCAGTCTGCGGCTTAACACGACTGACGTCTGTTATCGGAGATCCGATAGCCCGTGTCCGTTCTCCTGGTCTGGTTAACCGGATGCTGGAACAACAGCAACGTGAAAATGTACTGATGATCCCCATGCATGTCACCGCACATGGCTTACCGGACCTGCTGGCCGGACTTAGACATTGTCAGAATTTTGCCGGAGCGATCATCGCTCAGCCGCACCAGCAGTCGGTGTACCAATGGCTGGACAATGTCAGTCCGGCCGTACAAATGACAGGAACCTGTAATGTTATCCGCCGTTCCCCGGAAGGCACCCTCAGCGGCACGTTGCTGGAGGGCGATGGATTTATTGCCGGACTGCGGCGGCAGGGGATCGATGTGGCCGGAAAGCGTGTCTATCTGGCCGGGGCGGGGTTTTCGGCCAGTGCGATTGCCCATGCTCTGGCCGGACAGGGGGTGACAGAGCTTATCCTTTACAACCGTACCGGGGAAAAAGAGGTACAACTGGCCGAAAGCCTGTCCAGAAACCATCCCGGGCTGGTTGTGATCCACGGCACCGAAGCGCCGGCACATTGCGATATTGCGATCAATGCGACGCCGGCAGGTAAAGGGGACGACAGCCAGCAGGCATTTTCACTGGCAGGACTGGCCGCCGGTACGCTGGTATGCGATACGGTGATCTACCCGCAGATGACCCCATTATTACAGGCCGCCGAAGGGGCAGGGATGCAGACGCATCATGGTGAATATACGTTAATGGCGCAGTTAGCACTGATGATCTCTTATATGCTGGACCCGCTGAACAGCGATGATCAGTAAGTTATCTGCTGTTACCTGCTAAAAAACGGCACTTCCCCGAAAAAGTGTCACCGGCACTGACTCTGTTTGTCCCCCGTGACGGGGACAAAAAGCACAGACACCCTGAGCAACCCCGGGTTTTCGTATCAGACAGGGCGGGGAGATCATCTGCCCGTCAGTGGTAGTTTACTGAAAAATAATCCGTTTATTTCTTGTTCTCTTCCCCGCCAGGCTCTCTTCTGCGTATCACTGTGGATCATCACTTTTTCCTCTGGATAACCGTCAGAGTTTTTTTCGTGGTTCTGACAATAAATTTCGTACTTTCCAGACCCGCCTGATTTCGTTGAAAGTAAGCACAGTCACACCGCGACTCACAGGATCGGCCGGGCTCAGGGTATCACGGTCATTTTCCGGGACGGTCCCGGTCGCAATTTTATTCCAGCCGGAGGTTATTTATGCAGTCTGCCAGATTTCTACGTTTCACCCGAAAAGCCCCGGTACTGCTGGGTATGAGTTTGTGCGCTATCGCTGTCTCCGCGAAGGCAGATTTTATCAAACCGGGCATTATCACCGCCGGCTCTGATATCACGTTTTCACCTTATGAATACATGCAAAACGATAAACCCGCAGGATTCGACATCGAGATGCTGAACGGGATTGCAAAAGCGGTGGGCATGAAAGCCGTTAATGTGGACACGCGTTTTCCGAACCTGATCCCGGGTCTGCAAGGTAAGCGTTTTGATATCACCAACTCGTCGATGTATATCACGCCGGACCGACTGAAAGTCATTGATATGATCCCCTATCTGAAGACCGGGGAAAAAATTGTGACCTTAAAAGACAGCTCGTATAAACCCGGGATCCCTGACGAACTGTGCGGACACAAAATCGGCACCATGGCAGGCACCTCCTTCTTACAGGGGCTGATGACCTTTTCACAGCAATCCTGTGTAGCGAAAGGTAAACCTGCCATTAGTATCAGTGAATATCCGACCGATCCGCAGGCCACCCAGGCACTGTTGTCGAAAGCCGTTGAGGCCCAGATCACCGATGTGGCCGTCGCCCAGAGTGTCGTTGACCGCCTGAAAGGCCGGGTGGTGATCACCTCCGATAAACTGCTGTACCCGGTACTGGTCGGCTTTGGTGTCCGCAAAGATGATCCTCATGTTAAACAGACCATAGAAGCGGGATTAAAAAAATTCAGCCAGACACCGCAATATAAAGCGCTGTTCAGCAAATACCACTTTACTCCGCCAACGGCTGACGATATCCGCCAGCTCAGTGCCGGCTGAGTTTGCGCCATCCCCGGGGCACCGCCATACCCGCAGACCGCAGGCGTTAACGCCTGCGGTTATCTGCCGTCAGATATTACGACCTTACCCTCATATTCAGCAGGAGATTCAGATGATCGAACCATGGCAGGAAGAACTGTTCCGTGAACAGGGCTTTCTGATCGTTAATGACGTTTTTTCTGCCGATGAAATCGCAGAACTGCAATCGGTATTTGATGGCTGGGTGGATGAAAGCCGCGAGCATGCTGAAGCCTATGGTGAAACACTGGATGGCCGTCACCGTTTCGATCTCGACAGTGATCATTCGGCAGCGCATCCTTCCCTGCGGCGGGTCGCTTCACCCACGGAGATTTCATCAGGCTATTATCAGGCGGCCTGCCACTCCCGGATGACCGGGATAGCGGCCCGGCTGGTTGGTCCGGGGCTGCGCTTTCATCACAGTAAAATCAATTCCAAATTACCGGGAACCCGAACCGAAGTGAAATGGCATCAGGACTTCCTGTTCACTCCGCACAGTAATGATGACCTGGTCACCGCATTACTGATGGTCAGTGACGTGACGGCCGATAACGGGCCGTTACAGGTTATCCCGGGCAGCCATCGCGGCCCGTTATACTCACACTGGCAGGACGGCCGGTTTCGTGGTGCGATCGAGGAACGACACCTTGCGGAGCAGCGCCAGTCTCCGGTCAGTTGCCAGGGAACGGCAGGAAGTGTCTGCTTTATGCATACGCGGTTATTACATGCCTCAGCGGCCAACCAGAGTCCGCGGCCCCGGACGTTATTTATTACCGTCTATGCCGCGGAAGATGCCTGGCCTCTGGCCGGGAACCCGCTGCCTTCGGTGCATGAACGCCGTATCGTGGCGGGCGAAGAGAGTGGCCAGGTCCGTTGTGTCAGCAACTCGTTTGCGCTACCTGAAATGCCGAAAGGTGCCTCATTCTTTGAGCAACAGGCGGGCGATAGAGCGGGTTGATCATCGGAACAGCGAAAGTGCAGGTATAGCCTGTGTGGCCGTCCGGGACTGCTGCTGACTTTGCCTTGCCTTTTCTGCGATCAGGGTTCATGGTTTATCCGCGCGTTTGTCTGTGATAAACGTCATGGTTTCCCTGATAAAAGCCACTACCGATGAGAAAGGCGATGAAGAATATCTTTAGAAGTCTGTTAGTTGTGTCTCTGACTGCCATATCACCACTGGCGGCAATGGCAGCCACATTTACCCTCACTTCCCCTGATTTTACCTCCGGTCACCCTATGCCGGTGGCGATGGGCGGCCATCTGCCGCAGGTAAAAAGTTGCCACGGGGAGAACATCTCCCCGTCACTCAGCTGGCAGAACGCTCCGGCGGCGACCCGCAGTTTTGCGCTGATTATCCAGGATGCCCAGGGGCGGAACGGTCTCGGCGTTACTCATTTGCTGGCTTATGGTATCCCGTCCTCAGTTCAGCACTTTGAACGTACCGCGCTGGCGAACGGGCAGGGCTTCACGGGCGGGAAAAACAGCTTCGGCCGTGAGGTCTACGACGGTCCCTGTCCTCCGGCCAACAGTGATCGGCATTTTTATACCTTCACCCTGATAGCCACCGATCTGCCTGCCGACAGTTTACCTGCCGGTCTGGACACTGCCGGCCTGATGGCAAAACTGGAAGGACATGCACTGGCTTCTGCCGGAATGGCCGGAACGTTTGGCGGGCGTGAATAAAGAGCCTGTAGACGCGTCTCGCGGGGGAAGCCCCCATTCCCCGTGTCACCCCGGGACCCGGATGCCCGACAGCTCACAGACGCTGACAGCCTGCCTCAGTGGCACCGGGGCTCCCCGTCTTCACCCATTCCCCCGTCTCCGATATTTATTCCCTGTCAGACAGAATCTTTCCGCACTCAGACGGCCCCTGTACTATTATCAGCAGTAGACTGACGGTACTGAAACCGCTCAGCGAGGACAGGGAAAGGAGTGTCGGGTGGTTACCTTTGATATCTGTATCACGTTATTGCTGCTGCTGGTCACGCTGTTACCGCTGTCCCGCCATCCTGGCTGGTGGGTCAGGGTCTGGGATTTCCCCAGACTACAATTGCTGATCATTTCCGCACTGCTGGGTATTCTGCAGTTTTTCCTGTTGACACGAGTAACGTGGCTGGCCGCTGCCGTACTGCTGATCAGTCTGATCTGTTGCGGTTACCAGTGCTGGTGGATCTTCCCGTATACCCGTTTGCAAAAAAAACAGGTCCGGGATGCTGAAGGGTATACCGCGCATCCCGGCATCCGGATTCTGGCCTCCAATGTCCTGACACCTAATCGTCAGGCGGCTAAGTTGCTGAAACAGATCCGTATTGAATCTCCGGACGTGCTGGTGGCGGTAGAAACGGATAGCTGGTGGGAGCAACAACTGAGCGTCCTGGACCAGGACTATCCCTACAGTGTGAGGTGCCCTAAAGATAATTTGTACGGGATGCATGTCTGGTCCCGGTTACCGTTACGTGATGCGGAAATACAGTATCTGGTCGACCCGCAGATCCCGTCAATGCACATGCTGGTGACCTTGCCGCAGGGGATTGACGTGCGTCTGCATTGCGTGCATCCGATGCCACCCAGTCCGACCGAAAATGACGAATCCCGGGACAGGGACGCGGAACTTGTGCTGGTAGGTAAAAGCGTCGCTCAGGCAACGCTGCCGGTGATCGTCACCGGGGACCTGAATGATGTCGCCTGGTCGCGGACCACACGGCTATTTCTGAAAATCAGTGGCTTGCTGGACCCGCGTCGGGGCCGGGGAATGTACTGCACGTTTAACGCCAGATACCCCCTGTTGCGCTGGCCGCTCGACCATATCTTTCACAGCCAGGAGTTTATTCTCGGGTCACTGCGCCGTCTGGAAGACATCGGGTCGGATCATTATCCGTTCCTGGCCCATTTGCTGTATGTTCCGCCGCAGGGACAACAGCAGGAAAGCCTGCTGAAAGAGGCAGAGGATGAACAATTTGCCCGCGAGATTTTACAAAAAAATGCGTCATTGACGTTTCCGGTACATACGCCGGGTGAGAATGACGGCGGGTTTCATTGAGAAATTCTCTTGCAGTCTGACGCAGTGATTGATAAACAGCCCATAGTCCGGGGGTAAGAATATTTCTGCACTCCGGGAGGGTGGCATTTCCGGAGAGTGATGATTATCTTGGGACACTCACGATTTATCCTCTGCAAAAGCCAGAGAATTATGGGGGCGGTTGATAAGCACTCGCCCGACAAACACCATGATTGCTGGCTACGGGCCGGCACATCGTAATGATTATGTGGCAGGAATTGCAGTGAAATTTAATAAATACAGTAAGTTAGCTATTTTTATGGCCGGGTTGTGCAGCGTACCTTTAACGCATGCCGCCACCACAGGACAGGATATTTCCGGTGCCTGGAATACTTTCAGCAATAATGTGGCAACGACGTGGACGTCTTCACCGAATGTGGATCTGTATGTGCCGGCCATCACCTGGCATAACCGGATGACCTATGACCGTGAGCATATTGACCGTTATAACGAAAGACCCTGGGGGGCAGGGGGAGGGATCTCTCGTTATGATGAGAAAGGTAACTGGCAGGGTATTTACCTGATGGTGTTTAAAGACTCCTTTAATAAATGGGAGCCCATCGGTGGCTATGGCTGGGAAGCGACATGGCGCCCGTTGAATGATCAGCGTTTCCATCTGGGGGCAGGTTATACCGCCGGTGTGACGATGCGGGATAACTGGAATTATATCCCGATACCACTGGTGTTACCGCTGGCATCGATAGGTTACGGACCAGCAACCTTCCAGATGACCTATATCCCCGGGACCCATAATAATGGAAACGTTTACTTCGCATGGTTCCGGTTCCAGTTTTAGGGTCTGATATTGTGCAAAAAATGCTCTGTCAGCAAAAAATCAGGACATTTATCACTTTTTCATCAAATGGGACTGGACAAATTGCACCGCAATTGATGTACTACGTGACGACACAGTTTAGTGTCCATTTTTCATGTAAAGGTAATATAGATGTCCAAGATTAAAGGTAACGTTAAGTGGTTTAATGAATCTAAAGGATTCGGTTTCATTACTCCTGAAGATGGCAGCAAAGATGTATTCGTACACTTCTCTGCAATCCAGAGCAATGGCTTCAAAACTCTGGCTGAAGGTCAGCGCGTAGAGTTTGAAATTACTGACGGTGCTAAAGGCCCATCTGCTGCTAACGTTATCAGCCTGTAATTTTCAGTCAGAATCTCTAAAACCCGCCAATGGCGGGTTTTTTATTGCCTGTTTTCCGGCACCGGCTCTGGTAGTCTGGCGGGGTGTTCAGCCCGGGCGGCGCGGCCAAAAAGTGCGATTAGTAGTCTGTTACAGAAATGTATTGTGTTATAATCGGCTTTGCGTCTTAATGTAGGTGTAACGTTTTTCGCTGAGGTTCAAAGGTATATTATGGAAGGTATCAGTATTGCAAAGCTGCTGATTATCGGTGCTCTCATCGTATTGCTTTTCGGCACGAATAAATTACGTTCACTGGGCGGTGACCTGGGTAGCGCAATTAAAGGCTTCAAGAAAGCCATGAAAGAAGATGACACGACCGTGGCAAAAAGTGAAGCAGAAGAGGTTCCTGCTGAACGTGTCAGTCACAAAGACTAATTCTCTGATCCCGGCAGTAGATCCCCGGATGTATTGTCTGTAAAAACCAGATAGCCTGCTGTCTGGTTTTTTATTGGCTGTCATCCGCGGCTGCACGCTCACCGGGACGCTATCGCCGCGGCGGCCGACTGAAATACCGTACAGCCGCCTGCAGGATATTATTTGATCTCTATACCCTGAGCCTGCATATCTGCATGATAAGAAGAACGGACAAAGGGACCACAGGCCGCATGGGTAAAGCCCATAGCCATCGCTTCGGCTTTCATTTCATCAAATTCGGCCGGGCTGACATATCGCTGAACCGGCAGGTGATGACGGCTGGGCTGCAGATACTGCCCTAAGGTCAGCATAGTCACCCCGTGACGACGCAGATCACGCATCACCTCGATGATTTCTTCATTAGTTTCCCCCAGCCCTACCATCAGACCTGACTTCGTCGGGATCTCCGGGTGCAGCTGCTTAAATCTTTCCAGCAGGGTCAGTGACCACTGATAATCTGCGCCCGGTCTTACCTGCCGATAAATGCGCGGGACGTTTTCCAGATTGTGGTTAAACACATCCGGCGGGGACTGTGTCAGGATCTCTAATGCCCGATCCATACGGCCGCGGAAGTCGGGGACCAGTGTCTCGATTTTTATCGACGGGCTTTTTTCCCGGATAGCCGTAATACAATCGGCAAAGTGTTGCGCGCCACCGTCCCGCAGGTCATCACGGTCAACCGAGGTGATCACCACATAGCGCAGTGCCATGTCGGCGATGGTCTGAGCCAGTTTCGCGGGTTCACCGGCATCCGGTGTCAGTGGCCGGCCATGGGCTACGTCACAGAACGGACAGCGACGTGTACAGATAGCGCCGAGGATCATAAAGGTGGCTGTCCCGTGGTTAAAGCATTCCGCCAGATTAGGGCAGGAGGCTTCTTCACAGACGGAATGCAGGCCATTTTTACGCATCGCGGCTTTGATGTCCTGAATACGGGTGGAATCGGCAGGAAGTTTAATCCGCATCCATTCCGGCTTTCGCAATAACTCCTGGCGTTCACTGACAACGGTTTTGACAGGGATCAGCGCCATTTTGTCTGCATCACGGTATTTGACGCCGCGCTCTATCTGAACTGGTTTACTCATATCTGCGGATTCCGGTAGCTGATTGTCTGCAGTAGGCTCTGCATTCAACATGTTTGTAACAATGCAAAAAGTATATCATTTTGTCTGCCGCAGGACAGCTTCCCCGGGGTACGAAAGATAACATCTGTCCCGGCAAGACATTCTACTCGGGCTGCGGGAGGCCCTGACGGTATTCCGATTGCGGGTAGGGGAGATGGTTAAGAAAATGGCGAACCAGCGTTTCTGCGGTCTGTGAAATCGATATGCCCGGTACCAGGTCTGCTATCTGTGTCATTTCCAGTCCGGCATAACCGCAGGGATTAATGCGCAGAAACGGCGAGAGATCCATCGCTGTATTCAGTGCCAGTCCATGGAAAGAACACCCCTTACGGATGCGCAGCCCCAAAGAACAGATCTTTTTACCGTTAACGTAGACGCCCGGCGCGTCCGGTCTGGCGCAGGCGGTGATCCCGAAATCAGCCAGCGTCTCGATCACAGTCTGTTCCAGCAGGGTGACCAGCTGGCGGACACCGGTTTTCAGACGACGAAGATCCAGCAGGACATAAACGATTTGCTGCCCGGGAGCATGATAGGTGACCTGACCTCCCCGGTCGCTTTGTACGACAGGGATATCGCCCGGTGCCAGCAGATGTTCGGCTTTACCGGCCTGACCCTGAGTAAACACCGGCGGATGTTCGACCAGCCACACTTCGTCGGCAGTGGTCTCTGTACGGGTATCGGTGAAGTGGTGCATGGCATCGGAGACGGTCTTCCAGGGGAGCACGCCCAGCCTGCGGATAATAAGCGGTTGAAGGGACACGAGAGTCATCCGGTAATAACAGAGAAAGTGCGCCGGGAGACCCGGCGCGACCCATTACAGCACCATACGGACGATATCGATATCACCCAATTCCTGGTAGAGGCTTTCTACCTGTTCGATATGGGTGGCATTGATAGTAATGGATACAGAGTGGTAGTTACCTTTGCTGCTGGGTTTAACTTCCGGGAAATAATCCCCCGGCGCATGACGTTGTACCACTTCAATCACCTGATCCACCAGCTCTGGTTGTGCCAGTCCCATAACTTTATAAGTGAACGGGGTTGGAAATTCGAGCAATTCATTCAGTTTGGTTTTCATAGTGACTCCGGAACCAGAAAATGCCCCCGGATGTGTGGGGGCATGTAAGATATATTCAGGATATGGGGACAAAAGGGGAAATATCAACCCTGCGGATTAGCCCATCCAGTGATGAAAGGTAAGTTTAATATAATCGATAATCCGGCTAAAGAAACCCCCTTTCGGGACATCCTGCAGAATCACCAGCGGACGTTGCGCGATGACTTTGCCATCCAGCTGGAAATTAATCGTACCTATCACCTGATCTTTCTTCAGCGGTGCATGTAATTCGGTATCCTGCAGTACATAGCTGGCTTTCAGATCTTTGGCACGTCCGCGCGGGATAGTCAGGTAGACATTTTTATCCACGCCCAGCTGCACACGGTCGGTGTTACCAAACCAGACCGGCTCGGACACAAAGTCTTTGCCCGCTTTCAGTGGAGAAACAGTTTCGTAAAAGCGGAAACCCCAGGTCAGTAACTTCTTGCTTTCGGTTTCGCGGCCTTTATAAGTACGACCGCCCAATACCGCAGAAATCAGACGTGTCTGGCCTTCGGTCGCAGAGGCGACCAGGTTATATCCGGCGGCATTGGTATGACCGGTTTTAATACCATCGACATTCAGCGAGGTATCCCACAATAACCCGTTACGGTTCATCTGGCGGATATTATTGAAGGTGAACTCCTTCTCTTTATACACCGCATATTCTTCCGGCACATCGTGGATCAGGGCCCGGCCAATCAGCGCCATATCACGTGCAGAACTGTACTGGCCGTCGGCGTCCAGGCCGTGGACAGTCCCGAAATGCGTGTTTTTCAATCCCAGTGCGTTGACGTAATTATTCATCAGGCCGACAAAGGCTTCCTGGCTGCCGGCAACATAATCTGCCATCGCGACACAGGCATCATTGCCTGACTGCAGCACGATACCGCGGGTCAGTTGCGAAACGGGCACACGATCGCCCGGTTTCAGGAACATCAGGGAAGAACCTTTGAACACCGGATTACCGGTGGCCCAGGCATCCTGCCCGACGGTCACCATATCGTCCTGATGGATCTTTCCGGTGCGGATAGCCTGACCAATCACATAACTGGTCATCATTTTTGTCAGGCTGGCGGGGTCACGACGGGCATCGGCATTTTTTTCTGCCAGCACAGTCCCGGAATTATAATCAATCAGAATATAGGCTTCTGCATCGATATCCGGCACACCCGGGATCATGGTTTTTAAATCGACGTTATCCGCCAGGGCGGAGTAACTGAAGAGGACAATCACAGAACCAGCGGTCATTTTTGTCAGAAATGTGGCAAGAGAAAATTTTTTCATTTTTGGGGTAATTTCATCCGTGGAATCAGAGGTATTTGCCACGAACTATAACAGGATGCCACCAGAGGCGGCATCCTGCTTTACCTAATTTTATGATTTAGGGCCGAAAAAAAGGGTTATTTAGCCGTGGTAATAAAAGAGGTGATTTTTTCGCCGGCTAAACGCTGTTGCAGTGTTACAGCGTCGTGACGATTGCTGTAACCGCCCAGTTGTACCCGATAAATATTGCCATCAACGGCTTCGACATGGCCGGCCACGCCAAACTGATGACTCAGCTTCTGTTGCAGTTCTTTTGCCCGTTGCGCGTTATTGACCGCCGCTACCTGTACCACATAGCCGGAGCTGTGTGCTGTCGCGGCGACCGGGGCCTTTTCTGTCTGACGGGGAGCCGCCGGTGCACTGACGGTCGCAGCGGCAGGAGCATCATCCTGAGTCTGAGTCTGAGTCTGAGTCTGAGTCTGTGCAGGGGCGGTGCTGGCGGCAGGCGTATCTGACTCCAGTACACCGGCGGCTAACGGCTGTGGAGCCCCCAGTAATCCGCTGCTCTGCACCGGAGCGCCCAGGTTGTTACTGCCGTTCTGCAAGGTACTGTTAGCAATCGGCATCACATTCGAACTGCTATTGCCGGATGTGGCCGGCAGGGCAGTACTGGTCGTATCCGCTGACGCATCGCTCGTCTCCGCCGCCGGGGAGGTCATGCCTGCCGGCCCCCCCAGGTCAGGACGGGCAGGGAGATCATAACTCTGGATAGCGACTTTGGTCCCGACAGTGCCGGGACCGGACAGGGTTCCGTCAGGAGCCACCGTGATGGCATCGACCCGCACCTGCGTATTATCAGAGATATTCAGACGGTTAGCCGCTGCGGCAGAGAGATCGATGATACGTCCCGGCACGAACGGGCCACGATCGTTGATACGAACCACCAGCTGGCGTCCATTGGCCAGATTCGTCACGCGCACATAGCTCGGGATAGGCAGTGTCGGGTGAGCGGCCGTATAGGCATTCGGGTCAAATTTCTCCCCGGAAGCCGTGGTATTCCCCGCCGATTCCTGACCATAGAAACTGGCCAGACCGACCTGGCTGAACCGTGAGGTATCCGTGACGATGCGGTAACGTTTACCGCTGACTGAATAGTCCTGGTTGGCGGAAGGGATCAGGGATTCATATTTGGGCTGAACCCCCGGGATCTCTTTGACCGGACCGTTCCACACCGGTTGTGCCGGGGCGGTGTTCTGCTGTGTTTCATCAGTAGAACATCCCGCCAGTATCAGGGATGCCAGTCCAATACCAATCAGCCACTCCTTACGCATGTATTGCCCCTTAAACGCTTTTTGATAACATTTTTCGATGAGTATGGATCGACATCACGATGCCAAATCCGGCCATTAAGACGATCAGCGCTGAGCCGCCATAACTGATTAACGGCAGCGGGACCCCAACCACCGGTAAAATACCACTGACCATACCGATATTTACGAAGACGTAAACAAATAAAATCAGCATGATGCCGCCGGCAAGCACCCGGCCAAAGGTGGTCTGTGCTTTTGCGGCAATCACCAGGCCACGCATAATTAATAGCAAATAGAGTGCCAGTAGCGCCAGTACCCCGATAAGGCCCAGCTCTTCAGCCAGTACCGCAAAAATAAAGTCGGTCTGACGTTCCGGTAAAAACTCCAGCTGTGATTGTGTGCCATGCAGCCAGCCTTTACCGTGTAAGCCTCCGGACCCGATAGCTATCTTCGACTGAATAATATGGTAGCCGGCACCCAGCGGGTCCTTTTCCGGGTTCAGCAGCATGATGACGCGATCCCGCTGATAATCGTGCATCAGAAAGAACCAGAGGATAGGAATAAAAGCCGCAACCAGTACGGCGGCTACCGCAATCAGTTTCCAGCTCATTCCGGAAAGGAACAACACAAACAACCCGGACGTTGCAATCAGAATGGCGGTTCCCAGGTCCGGCTGTGCGGCCACCAGCAAGGTGGGCAGAAAGATCAGGATCAATGCGATAGCGGTATTTTTCAGCGTCGGCGGGCACACATCGCGGTTGATAAAGCGCGCCACCATTAATGGCACGGCAATCTTGGCGATCTCCGAGGGCTGAAAACGGACAAAACCTAAATCCAGCCAGCGCTGTGCTCCTTTACTGACATGTCCGAAGGCATCGACGGCAACCAGCAGGGTGACACTCAGAATATACAGATAGGGGGCCCAGCTTTCATAGACTCTGGGTGGAACCTGGGCCAGCACCATCATCAGCGTAATACCCATCGCTATCTGACCAATCTTACGTTCCATCATGCCAGGATCCTGACCGCTGGCACTCCAGATAACAAACCCGCTGTAGGTTAGCAGGGCCAAAATGATCAACACAAAAATAGGATCGATATGGATTTTGGTCCAGAAGGATCGCTTTTGCGGACTATTACTCAGGGGCATATTTACTCACCTTCATAGCCTGGAGGAAGCGGGGCGGCACCCGGCAGAGAGGTATTATTATCTCCCAGCATAATGTGGTCGAGGATCTGCCGCATTATGGTACCGACTGCCGCACCTGCACCGCCATTTTCTAAAATCATAGTGACAGCCACCCGCGGATTATCATAAGGGGCGAAGGCTGTCATCAGTTTATGGTCCCTCAGTCGCTCGGCGATCCGATGGGCGTTATAGGTCTCGTTCTCTTTCAGGCCATAGACCTGAGCCGTACCCGATTTTGCAGCGATCTTGTAAGGTGCACTGTCAAAGCTTTTCCTGGCCGTACCGTTAGGGCGATTAGCTACACCGTACATACCGTCTTTCGCAATTTCCCAATAGCCGGAATGAACATTACCTACCGTGCCTGCGGGTGGCGGCTGATAAAGCACCGTCTCACTGCCATGGCTTTCGGCCATCAGAAAATGCGGCACTTTCACCACGCCATCATTAATCAGGGTCATTAACGCTTTATTCATTTGCAGCGGCGTGGCGGTCCAGTAGCCCTGCCCGATGCCGACCGGGATGGTATCTCCCTGGTACCAGGGCTTCTTGAAGCGCCGCATTTTCCAGTCACGGGTGGGCATATTGCCGGCGCTTTCCTGCGGTAAATCCACCCCGGTCCGGGAACCGTAGCCAAATTTCTCCATCCACTCTGATAACCGGTCAATGCCCATATCATAAGCGACCTGATAGAAAAAAGTATCTGCAGATTCTTCAAGAGATTTCGTGACATTCAGCCGTCCGTGTCCCCATTTCTTCCAGTCACGGTAGCGTTTCTCTGACCCCGGCAACTGCCACCAGCCAGGATCGACTAACGAAGTGTTACGATTAATCACACCTTCAGTTAATGCCGAAACTGCAACATACGGTTTGACGGTGGAGGCCGGAGGGTAAGCTGCCTGAATCGCCCGGTTATACAGCGGGCGGTCAGGGTCGGTCAGCAGCACTTTATAATCAGCCGAAGAGATACCGTTAACAAACAGGTTAGCATCGTAGCCCGGGGTCGAGACCATGGCCAGAATATCGCCGTTACGCGGGTCGGTGACCACCACCGCGGCCCGGCTTCCCTGCAACAGAGATTCAATATATTGCTGCAGTTTCAGGTCGATAGTCAGGTAAATGTCGTGGCCGGCCTGGGGGGAGACCTGCTGTAACTGACGGATCACCCGCCCGCGGTTGTTAACCTCGACTTCTTCATAACCGGTTTTACCGTGCAGGATATCCTCGTAATAACTCTCAATACCCAGTTTGCCGATGTCGTGGGTCGCGGCGTAGTTACCGGTTTTCCCTTCACTTTCCAGCCGGCTGACATCGCGATCATTGATTTTTGACACATAACCCACCACATGGGTCATCGAAGGGCCATACGGATAGAACCGGCGCTGATAGCCTTTAATTTCTACCCCGGGATAGCGATACTGGTTAACTGAAAAGCGGGCAATCTGTAATTCATTGAGGTTTGTTTTCAACGGAATAGACGTAAAACGATGCGCCCGTTTACGTTCTTTACGAAACGCATCCAGGTCATCGCTGGTCAGGTCCAGCACCGGCTGCAGTTCTGCCAGCGTCTGCGACAGATTGGGCACTTTCTCCGGCACCAGTTCGGCCTGATAGATGGTACGGTTCACCGCCAGGGGAATGTTATTCCGGTCATAAATCATTCCCCGGCTGGGCGCGACCGGCACAAGTTTGATGCGATTCTGGTTCGATCGGGTGCTGTAATCATCAAACCGGAAGATTTGCAGATTGCAGAGGTTAAATACCAGAATACCGCTGACTAAAAAAATAGAGGTAAAAGCAATCAGTGCCCGTCGGACGAACAATTTTTGCTCAGCACTGTAATCCCGGAATGCGCTACTGGTAAGTTTCATCCGCTATCTGTCAGCCTGCAAAAGACCTTATCGGCTATTCGCGATGATAAGGATGATTGGTAGTTATGCTCCATGCCCGGTAAAGGCTTTCCGCCACCAGAACACGAACCAGCGGATGAGGCAGCGTAAGGGCGGATAAAGACCAGCTCTGTTCCGCCGCGGCCTTACAGGCCGGGGCCAGGCCTTCAGGCCCGCCGATTAACAGACTGACGTCACGACCATCCTGCTTCCAGCGTTCAAGCTGGTTTGCCAGCTGGGGGGTCTCCCAGGGTTGGCCGGGAATATCCAGGGTGACAATACGGTTACCTTTACCTGCCGCAGCCAGCATGGCCTCGCCTTCTTTTTCAAGAATACGTTTGATATCCGCATTTTTGCCACGTTTACCGGCCGGAACCTCCACCAGTTCAAACGGCATATCCCGCGGGAAGCGGCGCAGATAATCCATAAACCCGGTCTGGACCCAGTCCGGCATTTTTGTGCCGACGGCAACAAGTTGCAGTTTCACCGGTCAGCCCCAGAGTTTTTCCAGCTCATATAATTCACGCGCTTCTTCCTGCATGACATGAACAATGACTTCACCCAGGTCAACCACGACCCACTCGCCGGCATCTTTGCCGTCAGTACCGAGAGGGAGCATACCTGCTGCACGGGATTCCTGCACCAGGTGATCGGCGATCGAGATCACATGGCGGTTAGAGGTGCCGGTACAGATGACCATGCAATCCGTGATGCTGGATTTGCCACGGACGTCGATAGCAATAATATTTTGTGCTTTCAGGTCATCGACTTTGTCGATAACAAAGGATTGGAGTGTCTGGCCTTGCAAAAGGTTCCCCTTCAGATTTGCTTGAAACAACGATCAGGCTGCCGCTGAGAGCGATAGCCAAAATTTTGAGCGGCGAAGTATATCATGCTGTTGTCAGTCGCGATATAAGCCTGACCGGGTGATGTAATCGATCACCGATGGCGGGAGCAGCCCTTCGCAGGAAAGATTCTGCTGCAGCCGGTGGCGGATAGCCGTCGCAGAAACCGGGCTGAGGGGCGTTTCTGCCTGAAAGATGAGTCCGCTGGGTTGCTGATGCAATTGCCGGCTTTCCCGCGCGGTATGGGTTTCTATCCAGCGGAGCAGTTCTGCCGATGCCGGTTGTTCGGGATACCCCGGGCGGCGACAGACCAGCAGATGAGACAGAGACAGCAGTTCTTCCCAGCGATACCATTTATTCAGTGACAGCAGGGAATCCTGGCCGATGATAAATGCCAGCGGTTGATCCGGGCCCCGCTCCGCACGCAGAGACTCCAGCGTAGTGACCGTCCAGGAGGGGGCATCGCGATGCAGCTCCCGATCATCAATATCAAACAGCGGAGCGCCGGCGATAGCACAGCGCAACATCTCCAGCCGTTGCCGGGGGGAAGCCACCGGCTGCGGCCGGTGAGGGGGCACATTGTTCGGGAGCAACGTCACTTTCTGTAGTCCCGTCAGGGCGGCCAGTGCCTCCACGGTACGCAGGTGACCATAATGGACTGGGTCAAAGGTGCCGCCGAAAATGGCCTGTAACTCAGACATTATTCAGCCCTGCCGGAAAGTGTTCCAGCGTCAGTTGCAGACTGAACGATGACAGCATCGGCCAGATGTCGGTGCCGTACTCTTTTTTCACGCTCAGCTCAATCTCCGCCAGCTGATGTATCGCCTGCCGGAGGCGCTGCGCATTAAGCCGCTGCAGCGCCGCGGTGAATAGCGGTCGCCGGTTCTGCCACACCCGTAATTTATCCATTAACTGACGCACGGACTGTGGATCCCGGCATCGCTGTAACCGCAGCAACGTCATCAGTTCACGCTGTACGGTACGCAATAAAATGACCGGTTCGGCGGCTTCTTTATTAAGCTGCTGCAGAATATGTATTGCCCGTTTGCTTTTACCGGCCAGCAAGGCATCGACCCAGTGATAAGGCGTAAAGTGTGCCGCATCATTGACGGCCTGTTCGACCCGGGGGAGGGTGAGCGTGCCTTCCGGCCATAGGAGCGACAAACGCTCCAGGGCCTGAGACAGAGCCAGTAAATTCCCTTCATAGCAGTAACATAATAACTGTACCGCCTGCGGGTCGATGGCAATCCGCAGGGTTTTACAACGCTGAGTGACCCAGCGCGGCAGTTGTTCATGTTCCGGCGTGATGCAGGGAACCATGACGCCTTTGCCCGATAACGCCTTAAACCACTGACTGTTTTCCTGCGCTTTGGTAAGTTTCCCTGAGTGAACGATCAGCAACAGATCCTCATGTAACAGGGTCGCAAGCTCGGTCAGGCGGGCCGCTATCGGTGCGGCAGGGCCATTTTCCGGCATCTGTAAGGTCAGGGTCTGGCGTTGGGTAAACAGGCTCAGCGACTGGCAGGCAGTGAATAAGGCGTCCCAGTCGGTATGGTTGTCGACAGTGACACTCAGATGTTCCAGAAACTGCTGCTGTCTGGCCACCGCAATAATCGCCGTGTGGCTTTCCTGACGCAGCAGCGGATCGTTGCCGGATAAAAAGTAACTGCCGCGCAGCCCTTCGGTGAGCTGTGCGGCGAGTTGTTCAGGGTATATCCGTATCATTCGTGACTTGTCGATAAACCTGCGGTGTCACTTTGCTGCCCTGAGCCGGTGGTGATGGTTTCCGGGGCCGGTAACGTTTCACCACTGTTTAACTGAGCCGCATGAACCGCCAGTAACTGGCGAACGAGTTGCTCTGAGGCACGGATCCGCATTTCCTGATAAATCATGCTCTGTTCCGAGTCTTTAGCCAGCGGAACGCCTGAGTTATCAAAGAAGGTCCGGTATACCGTGGTGCTCAGCGGATAAATCCCTTTTCCGGGGATCAGGATCTGTGCGGTGACGATGAGGTGCAACTGATATTCAGCCGCCGTCCCGTCAGGGAATATCGACGCAGTATCACGACCAGAACGTTCATTTTCCAGACGAAGCGTCGGAACCGTATTACGTTGGTCGGCATTATCCTCAACCAGTGAGATATTATTTAACCGCAATTGCTGGCGTACAGTCCGGGCCAGCGGGCCGTAGGGGTCATCGCTGGTTAAGATCATGGTACGCATCTCTTTCGGGATCTGAGTCGTCCCGCGCAGATGAAAACCACAACCTGCCGTGGCCAGAACGGCCACGGCAACTATCAGGGTTGAAAAAATGTGTCGCACATTACCTCCTGAACTTAACCTACAACCAGGTTAAGCAGCTTGCCCGGAACGTAAATCACTTTGCGTACAGTGACACCTTCCAGATATTTTGCTACCAGGTGTTCCTGAGCAGCCAGGGTCCGGACTTGTTCCTGCGTGGCGTCCGCAGGGACGGTGATTTTCCCGCGCACTTTGCCGTTAACCTGTACCACAACCAGCACAGATTCTTCGACCATAGCACGCTCATCGGCCACCGGCCATTCGGCTTCGTCCACCGATCCGCTGTGTCCCAGCGCCTGCCACAGTTCAAAACAGGCATGCGGGGTAAACGGATACAGTAAGCGGACCACGGCGTCTAAGGCTTCCTGCATCAGCGCACGATCTTCAGCACTTTCCTGCGGCGCTTTCTGCAACTTGTTCATCAGTTCCATGATAGCCGCGATCGCGGTATTGAAGGTCTGGCGGCGACCGATATCATCAGACACTTTCGCGATGGTTTTATGCACATCACGGCGCAGCGCCTTCTGAGGATCATTCAGCGCATCGGCATTCAGTGCGTCAGTCGGCCCTTTGCTGCTGTGGTCGTAAACCAGTTTCCAGACACGTTTCAGGAAGCGGTTAGCCCCTTCAACGCCGGATTCCTGCCATTCCAGCGTCATTTCGGCCGGAGAGGCAAACATCATAAACAGACGGACGGTATCCGCACCATAACGTTCAACCATCAGCTGCGGGTCAATACCGTTATTTTTGGACTTAGACATCTTGCTCATCCCGGCATAGATAACCTCACGGCCATCTTTGTCGGTCGCTTTAACAATGCGTCCTTTCTCATCACGCTCAACAGAAACATCCACCGGAGAAACCCAGTTACGTTCGCCGTTCACGCCGGTGTAATAGAACGCATCGGCAAGTACCATTCCCTGACACAGCAGACGTTTCGCCGGTTCGTCGGAATTGACCAGCCCTGCATCGCGCAACAGCTTGTGGAAGAAACGGAAGTACATCAGGTGCATAATGGCGTGTTCGATACCGCCCACATACTGATCGACCGGTAACCAATAGTTCGCCGCCGCCGGATCCAGCATACCTTTATCGTAGTCCGCACAGGTATAACGTGCGTAGTACCAGGAGGACTCCATAAAGGTGTCAAAGGTATCTGTTTCACGCAGCGCAGGCTGGCCGTTAACCGTGGTTTTCGCCCACTCAGGATCCGCTTTCAGCGGGCTGGTGATGCCGTTCATTTCCACATCTTCAGGCAGGATCACCGGTAACTGGTCTTCCGGCGTCGGGATAACGCTGCCGTCTTCCAGAGTCACCATCGGGATCGGCGCACCCCAGTAACGCTGACGGGAAACGCCCCAGTCACGCAGACGATAATTAACTTTACGCTTACCGACGCCTTTTTCGGTCAGTGCATCCGCAATGGCATTAAAGCCGTCCTGATGCGATAAGCCATCGAATGCGCCGGAATTGAACAGGGTGCCTTTCACCGTCATCGCATTTTCGCTGACATCCGGTGCGGTCCCGTCATCGTTCAGGATCACCGCTTTTACCGGTAACTGATATTTCTGAGCGAATTCGTGGTCACGCTGGTCATGAGCAGGTACGGCCATCACCGCACCGGTGCCGTATTCCATCAGGACAAAGTTAGCGACCCAGACCGGTAACTGTTCACCGGTCAGCGGATGGATCACAAAACGGCCGGTGGGCTGGCCTTTTTTCTCCATGGTTGCCATATCCGCTTCAGCCACTTTGGTGTTACGGCACTCCTCGATAAAGGCCTGCAGTGACGGGTTACCGGCCGCAGCTTCCTGTGCCAGTGGGTGTCCGGCTGCGACAGCCACATAGGTGGCCCCCATAAAGGTATCAGGGCGGGTCGTGTAGACGGTCAGCGTGTCATCGCTGTCTGCGACATTAAAGGTGATTTCCACCCCTTCAGAACGACCGATCCAGTTACGCTGCATGGTCTTAACCTGTTCAGGCCAGCCTTCCAGGGTATCCAGGTCATTGAGCAGTTCTTCGGCATAGTCGGTGATTTTGATAAACCACTGCGGGATCTCTTTCCGTTCAACTTTGGTATCACAACGCCAGCAACAGCCTTCGATGACCTGTTCATTCGCCAGTACTGTCTGGTCATTCGGGCACCAGTTCACCGCCGAGGTCTTTTTGTAGACCAGGCCTTTTTCGAACAGCTGAGTGAAGAACCATTGTTCCCAGCGGTAATATTCAGGCTGACAGGTCGCCAGTTCCCGGCTCCAGTCATACCCGAAGCCCAGCAGTTTCAGCTGGTTCTTCATGTAATCGATATTTTCATAGGTCCATGGCGCGGGCGCGGTATTATTTTTAACCGCTGCTCCTTCTGCCGGCAGACCAAACGCATCCCAGCCAATCGGCTGCAGAACGTTTTTACCCTGCAGTCGCTGGTAACGGGCGATCACATCGCCGATGGTATAGTTACGGACATGGCCCATATGCAGGCGACCAGAAGGATAGGGGAGCATTGAGAGGCAATAGTATTTCTCTTTGCCTTCCTGCTCTGTCACTTTAAAAGTATCCTGATCGTGCCAGTGTTTCTGGACTTTAGATTCTATCTCTTCCGGGCGATATTGCTCTTGCATGGCAGCCTGTGGTCCTTGTTGAATTTCGCGAAGCATACTGCAGTGTTTTTTCTATGATCCGCATAGCATACCCATAAGCCTGGCGCGCAACAACTCCCGCAACACCCTGTGGCAGGATTTCTGGCGGAAACTCTGTGGTGGCGAATGGATTTTCTCTCTCCGGGCCACGCGGAGGGCACTTCCCGCAGAGGCTCTTCGTCAGCTAACGCCCCCTGACTCCCGACGGGATGGCCGGTGCCGATAGCGGCAGAGAGCTGTCTGATACGGCGCTTCGCAGGTTAAAGGGGGGAGAAACGTCAGGCGGCCTGAGATCGGGTCGTGTTCACTGAAATCACGGCGGCCAGACAGGACTAACGATCAGCGTCAGTCTGTTATACCTGCACAGTACCCGCCGTCTGAGACAGAGTAGACGTGTGCTGATCAGACCCGTAAGAGTCGTAAACAGCGGGAGACGTGCCCTGACGGCAGAGGGTATTTTATGCCGACAACCTCCGGCAGGGGGGGCCAGCGATCACGGCCTGGCCGTAATACCTGCACAGTACCCGCCGTCTGAGAAAGAGTAGACGTGTGCTGATCAGCATCCGTAAGAGTCGCAAACAGAGGGAGATGTGCCCTGACGGCAGAGGGTATTTTATGCCGACAACCCCCGGCAGGGGGGCTAGCGATCACGGCCTGGCCGTAATACCTGCACAGTACCCGCCGTCTGAGACAGAGTAAACGTGTGCTGATCAGACCCGTAATAGTCGTAAACAGCGGGAGATGTGCCCTGACGGCAGAGGGTATTTTATGCCGACAACCCCCGGCAGGGGGGGGCTAATGGTCAGGAGGAAGAGACCGGAGCCGTCAGGCCCCGGTCACGCTCACTGAGGACGCCGGCGCCGGATGACTGATACCACCGCCGCCAATGCTGAAAGGATCCACACTGTCAGATTACCGGTATGAGCATAAGGTGTCATCCCGCGGGTCGGACTCAGTGTGGCACTCAGCACCCCTTCACGGAACTGCGGAAGTTGCTGTTCGATATCGCCGTTGGCATTCACCACCGCAGTGACTCCGTTATTGGTGTCGCGTAATAGCGGCCTGCCCAGTTCCAGCGCCCGCATCCTGGCCATCTGCAGATGCTGCCAGGGGCCGATCGAATGACCAAACCAGGCATCATTCGATACCGTCAGCAGGAAATCAGTCTCCGGGCGGAAGTTATCCCGGACATGTTCACCCAGCACAATTTCATAACAGATAGCCGTCGTCAGACGATAACCATCCAGTTGCAGCGGAGGCTGAATATAGGGACCCCGGCTGAAGGCTGACATCGGTAAATCGAAGAACGGTGCCAGCGGGCGCAACAGGTCGGCCATCGGGACAAACTCCCCGAAAGGCACCAGGTGGTTTTTCTGATAACGGTTGCGGCTCAGATAGCTGTAAGGGGTCTGCCCCCCCAGTACCACGACCGTGTTGTAGTCATGATAATGGTTATCTTCTTCCAGTCGGGAATCGACAATCCCGGTTGCCAGAGTACTACCATTCTCACGCAGGATACGATCCAGTTCGGTCAGAAAGGGCTGTTCATTACTTTCCAGGTCGGTGATGGCCGACTCCGGCCAGATAATGATCCCTGCTTTACCCAGCACCGGGCGGGTCAGCCGCAGGTAGGTATTTAAGGTATTTTGTAATTGCTCAGGGTCCCACTTCATCGACTGAGCGATATTACCCTGCACCAGCGCAACGGACACACTGCGGCCGGACTCGGTCCGGTACCAGTGTACGTAACGCAGTGGCCAGGCGATGACCATCACAGCCAGGGCAGCCAGCAGTGGCCGGAGGCTTCTCTGTATCAGGGCATAGCTTATCAGCCCGGAGATCATCATCAGGACAAAGGTGATGGTTTCCACACCGGCGACCGGTGCGATGCCTTTCAGCGGGCCGTTAATCTGGCTATAGCCGAACTGTAACCACGGAAATCCGGTCAGGATCCAGCCGCGCAGGAACTCAGTAAACTGCCAGAGTGCAGGAGCAGCCAGCAGCAGACGCGGCAGCGTCGCCCGTGGCCAGAAACGGTTCAGCAACCCCGAAAACAGCATCGGGAACAGCGACAGCCACGCCGCCAGCATCACGACCAGCATGACATTGACCGGACCAGGCATCCCTCCGAAGGTGGCGATACTCACATAGACCCAGTTAACCCCGGACCCAAACAGCCCCATCCCCCAGACAAAACCGATGGCGGTCGCCTGGCGGGTGCTACGGTTCAGGGTCAGAGCCTGCAAGCCGGTCAGAGAAATCAGAGCGGCCGGCCAGAAATCGAAAGGAGAGAAGGCGAGGGTGCCCACGGCACCCGTCAGCAGAGCCAGCAACAGGCGGATGCGCTGCTGCCGGAATAGAGTGTTCAGTGCCGTCATAGGCTCATTATTCGTCTTCAAGTTGAGGAGCAACCGCATCATCCGGTATTTTTACATGGACCTGCAGAATACGACGTCTGTCGGCCATCGCGACCTTAAACAGATAACCATCGATAGTGATACTTTCACCTCTGGCAGGCAGATGCCCGAAACCTTGCATCACCAGACCCCCGATAGTATCGACTTCTTCATCGCTGAATCGGGTGCCGAACATTTCGTTGAAATCTTCGATCGGCGTCAGCGCCCGCAACGAGTAAGAATGACGGCTAAGCTGGCGGATATCGCTGCTGTCTTCTTCGTCATACTCGTCTTCGATTTCCCCGACGATAAGTTCAAGAATATCTTCGATAGTCACCAGTCCGGAAACACCGCCGAACTCGTCAATGACAATCGCCATATGATAACGCTGAGAGCGGAACTCTTTCAGCATGCGGTCGACACGCTTACTTTCAGGAACCACCACCACAGGGCGAAGCACATCAGCAATACTGAACGGGGCCGAATCACTGCGCATAAAGGGCAGCAAATCTTTCGCCATCAGAATACCTTCCACATGATCTTTGTCTTCGCTGATCACCGGAAAACGGGAGTGGGCCGACTCGATGATGACATCGAGGCACTCTTCGAGGTTCTGGTTCTGTTTCAGGGTGATCATTTGAGAACGCGGGATCATAATATCCCGGACCCGTTGTTCGGCGATTTCCATCACGCCTTCCATCATGTCACGGGTGTCCTGATCAATCAGTTCTTTCTGTTCTGAATCACGGATGAGTTCCAGTAATTCATCACGGTTCTGAGGCTCACCGTGGAAAAGCTGGTTGATCAGTAAGGAAAAGAATCCCTTTTTACTGCCGGGGTTATCGCTGTTTTGTGAATGGTCATCGCTCATGGCGTTTTTTTTTTGTTCTCTCTTGCAGGGAAATAAAACTGCCAGGTCAGGTCACTGGCAGCGGAATAAATAACAGGCGCCGGTTATCCGGCGGCGTCTTTCTCTGAAATGTACGGGTCAGCATAACCCATAGCAAGCATTATCTCAGTTTCGATGCCTTCCATCTCTTCGGCTTCGTCATCCTGAATATGATCATAGCCTAATAAATGAAGCGTGCCGTGGACCACCATATGTGCCCAGTGGGCGTCGACGGGCTTGCCCTGGTCGGCGGCTTCCTGCTCGACCACCTGGCGACAGATGATCAGGTCCCCGAGCAGCGGTAAGTCTTCAATGCCGGGCGGCGCTTCAAACGGAAAAGACAGGACGTTGGTCGGTTTGTCTTTGCCGCGATACGCCAGGTTCAGCTCGTGGCTCTCGGCTTCGTCCACCAGGCGGATGGTGACTTCACTTTCGGGCTGAAAAGGTTCGACCGCGGCCGTTAACCAGCGCAGAAACAGGGCTTCTTCCGGAAGCCCTTGCGGATTTTCACAGGCATTCTGTAAATCCAGAATTACGGTACTGCTCATACATTCTCCTGGCCGGCAGCAAGGGCGGCGCGTTTACGCTCTTCCGCGACCTCGGCCCGGCGTTTTTGGTCGGCTTCTTCCCAGGCTTCATAGGCGATGACGATCCGTGCAACCACCGGATGACGCACCACGTCTTCGCTATGGAAGAAGTTAAAGCTCAGTTCACTGACATCAGAAAGCACTTCGATGGCATGTTTCAGGCCTGAGCGTGCATTGCGCGGTAAGTCTATCTGCGTGATATCCCCGGTGATCACGGCTTTAGAGTTAAAACCGATACGGGTCAGAAACATTTTCATCTGTTCGATGGTGGTGTTCTGACTTTCATCCAGGATAATAAACGCATCATTCAATGTACGTCCGCGCATATAGGCCAGCGGGGCAACTTCGATCACGTTACGTTCAATCAGTTTTTCAACCCGTTCAAAGCCCAGCATTTCAAACAGGGCGTCATATAACGGACGCAGGTACGGGTCGACTTTCTGGCTCAGGTCGCCTGGCAGAAAACCCAGTTTCTCACCGGCTTCCACCGCCGGACGGGTCAGCAGTATACGGCGAACTTCCTGGCGTTCCAGCGCATCAACGGCCGCGGCCACGGCCAGATAGGTCTTCCCGGTCCCGGCCGGGCCGATACCGAAGGTAATATCATGGTCAAGAATATGGGCGATATAGCTGGCCTGATTTGGCGTGCGGGGTTTAATGACGCCCCGGCGGGTCTGGATATTCACCGCTTTACCATAATCAGGGACACTCTCCGCCGTTTGCTCCAGCACCCGGCTCTCTTTAATGGCCAGATGAATATCCTCAGGGTCGATATCTTTACTCTGTCCGCGCAGCGGGGCGGTATCCACGTAAAGATCTTTCAGGATTTTTTCGGCCGCATCCACACATAACGCCTTTCCCGTCAGGGTAAAGCGATTATCGATCCGGTTAATTTCAATGCCGAGCCGGCGCTCAAGGTGCTTCAGATTATCGTCAAACGGGCCGGTCAGACTCAGCAAACGTTGGTTATCTGCAGGTTCCAGTGCAATTTCACGGGTTTCGATATTCAAACTCATCCTCCAGGTCGCTAAGGGCCGGTTGTACAGCAGAGATCATTCTGGCGATCACAATCACGGGGACTGTCGTCACAGAACGGGGTTATCTGTAGGGATATCGGGGCGGAATTCGTAAATTCCACCCCTTTAGCTTAGCAAAGCGGTGACAGTCAGTATCTGTCACCACGATTAAGCGCTATCAGGGCTGCCAGAGACCGACGCCGGACTCATTTTCTTTCCGGGTACGGGCGATGACGGAGGCGGGGGATTCTGTTACGCGCAGACCCATATCTTTTTCGGTACGGACGACGCGACCACGCAGTGAGTTTGGATAGACATCAACGATTTCAACGTCAACGAATTTTCCAATCATCTCCGGATGACCTTCGAAATTCACCACACGGTTATTTTCGGTACGACCGGAGAGTTCCATGATATTTTTACGCGACGTGCCTTCGACCAGCACACGCTGAACGGTGCCGTGCATCCGGCGGCTCCAGGCCATCGCCTGCTGGCTGATGCGTTCCTGCAGGATGTAAAGACGCTGTTTCTTCTCTTCTTCACTCACATCATCCGGTAAGTCTGCCGCCGGTGTTCCCGGACGGGCGGAATAGATGAAGCTGAAGCTCATATCGAAGTTAACGTCAGCAATCAGTTTCATGGTCTTTTCAAAGTCTTCCTGAGTTTCGCCCGGGAAGCCAATGATAAAGTCCGAGCTTATCTGAATGTCCGGACGCGCTTCACGCAATTTGCGGATAATGGCTTTGAATTCCAGGGCAGTGTGCGCACGCTTCATCAGTGTCAGAATACGGTCGGCACCACTTTGCACCGGTAAGTGCAGGAAGCTCACCAGTTCCGGCGTATCACGGTAGACATCAATAATGTCATCGGTAAATTCAATCGGATGGCTGGTGGTAAAACGGATACGGTCAATACCGTCGATGGCGGCGACCAGACGCAGCAGATCGGCAAAGGTGCAGACCGAACCGTCATAGTTCTCGCCACGATAGGCGTTAACGTTCTGACCCAGCAGGTTAACCTCACGGACGCCCTGGGCTGCCAGTTGTGCGATTTCAAACAGAATATCGTCGCTTGGGCGGCTGACTTCTTCACCGCGGGTATAGGGCACAACACAGAAGGTGCAGTACTTGTTACAGCCTTCCATGATAGAAACAAAGGCGGTCGGGCCTTCTGCACGGGGTTCCGGCAGACGGTCAAATTTTTCGATCTCCGGGAAACTGATATCCACGACCGGGCTTTTGTTACCACGGACGCTATTGATCATTTCCGGCAGGCGATGCAGGGTCTGTGGTCCGAAGACGATATCCACATAGTGCGCCCTCTGACGGATATGATCACCTTCCTGAGAGGCGACACAGCCGCCGACGCCGATAATCAGTTCCGGATTCTTATCTTTGAGATTTTTCCAGCGCCCCAGTTGGTGGAAAACCTTCTCCTGGGCTTTTTCCCGGATAGAACAGGTATTCAGTAACAGTACATCGGCCTCTTCGGCATTTTCGGTCAGCGTATAGCCATGAGTACTGTTTAACAGGTCTGACATTTTAGATGAATCATATTCGTTCATCTGACAGCCCCAGGTTTTAATATGTAATTTTTTCGTCATCGAACTGGCCATTGATTCAGTGCAAGGATGTGCAGGCGGCATATTGTAATGCTTTGCTGCTGTTGTGACCAGTGTAGCGGCTTTTCTGATTGTGACGGAATTTTCCGGTACACTGTCGCAAGTTAACATTAACCCGAAATCTTACGGGCAGTTGAGTGTTGGTAAGGATGATAGCATGCAGGAAGATCAATTTGATGTGGTGATTACCGGCGGGGGTATGGTCGGTGCGGCATTGGCTTGCGGCCTTGCCCGGCATCATTTCAGGGTGGCCGTGATCGAGCATCAGGCGGCTCCTGAATTTACCCCGCAGAGCCAGCCCGATGTGCGGATCTCGGCGATCGGTGCATCGTCAGTGGCATTACTGAAAGAACTTGAGGTCTGGGAGCGGGTACAGGCGATGCGTTGCGCGCCTTACCGTCAGCTGGAAACCTGGGAATGGGAAAATGCGCATGCCGTTTTTGATGCGGCCTCCCTGGGATTACCCGAGCTGGGCTATATGGTGGAAAACAGCGTCCTGCAGCGTGCGCTGTGGGAGCAGATGCAGGCGCAGGGTGTGACACTGCTCTGTCCCGCCACCTTAGCGGCGGCTGAGCCCGAACCCGGAGGCTGGTCTCTGACCCTGGATGATGGCCGAAAAATAGAGACCCGGCTACTGACCGGTGCCGATGGTGCGAATTCGCAGGTCCGCCGGCTGGCGGGTATCGGTGTCAGTGGCTGGGAATACGCGCAGTCCTGCATGCTGATCTCTGTCGAGTGTGAGCAGCTTCCGGGAGACAGCACCTGGCAGCAATTTACACCTCAAGGCCCGCGCGCTTTTCTGCCTCTGTTTGGTCACTATGCCTCTCTGGTCTGGTACGACAGCGCAGCCCGTATCCGCCAGCTGTCTGCACTTTCCATGACGCAGCTGGAACAGGAAATTGCGACCCATTTCCCGGTCAGGTGCGGTAAGGTTCGCGCGCTGACCGCCGGTTCGTTCCCGCTGGTCCGTCGTCATGCCAGCCGTTATGTGCGTCCGGGATTGGTTCTGGTCGGGGATGCTGCCCACACGATTAATCCGCTGGCGGGGCAGGGCGTTAACCTGGGCTACCGCGACGTGGATGTGCTGATCGATGTGCTGGCGGAAGCCCGTCGTGAAGGACACGACTGGTGGCAGCTCGCCACCCTGAATAAATATCAGCATCAACGCTACCGGGACAATTTGCTGATGCAGAATGGCATGGATCTGTTTTATCTGGCATTCAGCAACCGGAACGGCCCGTTGACCGTGATCCGCAATCTGGGGCTGATGGCCGCACAACGGGGTGGCTGGCTGAAGAAAAAAGCACTGAGTTACGCACTGGGTTTGTAACCGGCTCAGACGGCGACTACTAAACGACCTGCGGGTCGTTTTTTTGTGCACGGATGATCGGTATAGGGCACAGACCCGGGCAGTCTTCTCTCTGAAAGACCGGCGTCCCGGTCAGGCCGGTCGTAGTGACGCAACCAGACCAGAACGTTGATACGTCCCCGGCAGCCATAGGGTTTCGTTGCTGAGCATGCGCATCGGTCAGTGCGCCTTATTCAGCTGGCTCAACCCCCCGCGACCGGAAAGGACAGGGGATGACCCCGTTGGCGGTATTGACACCCGGCCGTTATCAGGTTCTGCGAAATAAGATCATGGACGAGTCAGGACGCTATCAGGAAGGGGCAACGGGATACAGAAAAGAAAAAAGCCCACCGAAGTGAGCTTTCAAAATTGGCTGGGGTGCAGGGATTCGAACCCCGGAATGCTGGTATCAGAAACCAGTGCCTTACCGCTTGGCGACACCCCAATTGGTGCTTTTTTAATTATAAAACTTCTTCAAATTGGCTGGGGTGCAGGGATTCGAACCCCGGAATGCTGGTATCAGAAACCAGTGCCTTACCGCTTGGCGACACCCCAATTTGTTTGGTGGCTACGACGGGATTCGAACCTGTGACCCCATCATTATGAGTGATGTGCTCTAACCAACTGAGCTACGTAGCCTGAGTACTGCTTTCAATGTGGCTGGGATACCTGGATTCGAACCAGGGAATGCCGGTATCAAAAACCGGTGCCTTACCGCTTGGCGATATCCCATCTCCGGGGAGCACACTGAAATTGGCTGGGATACCTGGATTCGAACCAGGGAATGCCGGTATCAAAAACCGGTGCCTTACCGCTTGGCGATATCCCAGTTGCCTGCCTTAAAGATAACGTGAAATGGTGCGGGAGGCGAGACTTGAACTCGCACACCTTGCGGCGCCAGAACCTAAATCTGGTGCGTCTACCAATTTCGCCACTCCCGCAAAACATGGTGGCTACGACGGGATTCGAACCTGTGACCCCATCATTATGAGTGATGTGCTCTAACCAACTGAGCTACGTAGCCATGTTTTTTTCGCGTGACCTTCAACGGCGTTGCGGGGCGCATTATGCGGAGTTGGCCCCTGATCGTCAACAAATTTTTTGACGTTTTTTGCCGTGAAAGGGCCGTTTGTCTGGTGAATAACCATTATGGTTAATAGTTGTTCGTTTTGTGGTGCCGCTTTATGCAATCAGGGCCGGCGGCACAGCAGTACGGGCCGGAACGTCACCATGATTCAATATGTTGCAGCCAGTCAACGGAGAGCGTGCAGCACTGAACAGTGCAAAAAAACACATGCACGGATAAAAAAAAGACCGTTAATAAACGGTCTTTTTTCAGGGGGACGAGGGATAACTTAATAGGCAGACTGATGGACGCCTACGGCACGGCCTGACGGGTCATCCATACTTTTGAAAGCTTCATCCCATTCAATGGCTTTTGCTGAAGAACAGGCAACAGACGGGCCACCGGGAACGCATTCGGCAGCGGTCGGTACCGGGAACAACTCTTCAAAGATCTCACGGTACAGATACGCTTCTTTCGAGGTCGGCGTATTGTGCGGGAAACGGAAGTGCGCCATTTCCAGTTGCTGATCGGTGACCTGAGCCGCCGCCACCTCTTTCAGACTATCGATCCAGCTGTAACCGACGCCGTCAGAGAATTGCTCTTTCTGACGCCATGCAACACTGTGAGGCAGGTAAGAGGAGAAACATTCACGCAGGATGTGTTTTTCCATTTTACCGTTGCTGCCACACATTTTATCTTCCGGGTTGATACGCATCGCTACATCCAGGAACTTTTTGTCCAGGAAGGGTACGCGTGCTTCCACACCCCAGGCTGACATGGCTTTGTTGGCCCTTGCGCAGTCATACATATGCAGTGCGGCGAGCTTACGCACGTTTTCTTCATGAAATTCTTTCGCGTTTGGCGCTTTATGGAAATACAGGTATCCGCCAAAGACTTCGTCAGCGCCTTCGCCTGACAGCACCATTTTAATGCCCATCGCTTTAATTTTACGGGACATCAGATACATCGGGGTCGAGGCACGGATAGTGGTGACATCATAGGTTTCGATGTGATAAATCACATCGCGGATAGCATCCAGACCTTCCTGAACCGTAAAGTTAATTTCGTGGTGCACGGTGCCGAGAGCGTCAGCCACTTCTTTTGCGGCTTTCAGGTCCGGCGCACCTTTCAGGCCGACTGCAAAGGAGTGCAGCTGTGGCCACCAGGCATCACTTTTATCTTTATCTTCAATACGTTTCGCGGCAAAACGTTTAGTGATTGCCGAGATAACAGAGGAATCCAGACCGCCGGAGAGCAGAACCCCGTAAGGGACATCTGACATCAGGTGGCTTTTCACGGACTCTTCCAGCGCATCTTTCAGGGCTGTGGCATCGGTGACGTTAGCGGCAACATTGTCATATTCCATCCAGTCGCGCTGGTAATACTGACGGATTTCACCGTCGAGGCTGGACATATAGCTGCCCGGCGGGAATTCGCTGATGGTACGGCAGACCGGCACCAGTGCTTTCATCTCTGAGGCGGCAAACAGGTTACCGTGTTCGTCATAACCGATATATAAAGGAATAATCCCGATATGGTCACGGCCAATCAGCCAGTTGTTCTTCTCTTTATCGTAGAGAATAAAAGCAAACATCCCCTGCAGGTCATCCAGGAAATCCACGCCTTTTTCCTGATAAAGCGCAAGGATCACTTCACAGTCAGAACCGGTCTGGAACGCGTAACGATCGCTTAATTCTTCGCGCAGTTGCTGGTGGTTATAGATTTCACCGTTGACCGCCAGTACGTGAGTTTTGTCGGCATTGTACAGCGGCTGTGCTCCGTTATTGACGTCGACAATTGATAAGCGTTCGTGTGCCAGGATCGCATGATCGTCGGCGTAAACTCCGGACCAGTCCGGACCACGGTGACGCATCAGACGGGATAATTCCAGCGCTTTCTTACGCAATTCAACGGGATCCGTTTTCAGATCCAGAACACCAAAAATCGAACACATAATCTACTCCTGAGTCCATATACGGTAATGTTATTGACACAAACTTATTATCTGAGTGCAGCCTGTTCCGGCGCGATGTATAAGAAAATGCGCTATTTCACAGCCTGTTGGCAAGTCATTTAGTACCTGAAGGGGAAATAGTTGATTCTGAGGCTCAGATATTAAATATAATCTAAAAAAATAGGCATTATTTTAGATGATATTCAATGAATTTGCATTTCCGGTTATTTTTAAGACATTCCGGCAGGCGGTAAAAGGCGGGCTGAAATCATCAGATCACCGCAGCAGCAAGGGCAGGGGGAGTCACCTCTGCCCGTCACTGCCGGGCGGAAACATCAGAAAAAGATCGGAGTCAGAAGAGATCGATATCAGCGACAGACGGATAAATCCAGTCAGGCCGGAAAGGCATCACATCGACATCATCGGCACTGGAAACGCCGGAAAGTACCAGGATGGTTTTCAGACCGGCCTGGAAGCCTGCCAGGATATCGGTGCGCAGGTTATCACCGATGATGACCGTTTCTTCGGAATGGGCATGCATCTTATTCAGCGCCGCCCGCATAATGTAAGGGCTTGGCTTGCCGACCACAAACGGGCGCCGGGAGGTGATCTTCTCAATGCCGGCACACAAAGCCCCGCAGGCCGGGACATAGCCACGGGCGTGAGAGTCCGGGTTGGTCGCGATAAAACGGGCCCCGTTAGCCACAAAGAATGCCGCTTTATGCATCATCTCCCAGTTGAACGAGCGGGTCTCCCCGACGATAACAAAGTCAGGATTAATATCGGTAATGGTGAAACCGGCTTTATAAAGTTCATGGATCAGCGCACCTTCGCCAATCACATAGGCTTTCTTACCTTCCTGCCGGCGCAGGAAATCGGCTGTTGCCATGGCGGAGGTATAAAAGACCGAATCCGGCAGGGTAATGCCAGCGGACGAAAAGCGGTTGGCCAGGTCCTGCTCTGTCTGGGACGGATAGTTGGTCAGGACCACCAGCGGTACGTCTTTTTCCAGCAGGCCATGTAAAAACTCTTTGGCACCTTTGACAGGGGTATTATCGTGCATCAATACCCCATCAATATCGCAGATTACATTTTTAAGGGTCATCAGGTCAGTCCGGGTCAATGAAAATAAAATCGGGTCACTCGCCCAGCAGGTGCTGAAGTAAAAGGCCGTTCAGCATTGCGCGTTTAGCCAGAGCAAAAGCACCGATGGCGGAACGATTGTCCAGTTGTGATCGTACAACAGGTAAATTACGGCGAAAATCATTTAATACCTGCGTATCAATACAGCGCTGGATGACCGGAAACAGGATGTTTTCTGCTGCGGTTATTTCACCGGCCAGCACTATTTTTTGCGGATTAAATAAGTTGATCATCATCGCCAGCGCTTTACCCAGATGGTAGCCGACGTCTTTTATCAGATGCTGTGCCAGCAGGTCGCCCTGGTTAGCGGCAGTGCAGATCTCCGTTATCGTGCACGTACTGGCGGTTAATTCACTCTGATAGCCTTGTGCCAGTAACGATTTTGCCCGTTGAATGATAGCGGTGTTGGACGCGATCGTTTCCAGGCAACCGAAATTACCGCAATAACAGCGGTCCCCTAACGGATCTACCTGAACGTGGCCGATTTCACCTACGTTACCGTTACTGCCAAGGAAGATACTGCCATTGACGATGATCCCGGCCCCGGTGCCGCGATGAATACGCACCAGAACAGAGTCCGCACAGTCGCGGCTTGCACCAAAATAGTGCTCAGCCAGGGCCAGGCTGCGGATATCATGGCCGACAAAACAGGCGGTATTAAAACGCGCCTTCAGGTTTCTGACCAGCGGCCAGGCGGTATCACCGAGGTGTGGCATAAAACGGACGATACCCTGCACCGGATCCACCAGCCCGGGTAAAATGACAGAGATGGCAATCAGTTCCTGTAAAACCGGCGCACATTCCGCAATAAAGGTCTCTGTCACAGCAAACAGGGCCTGTTCCAGCGCCGGAACGCTGTCATCGGGGATAGGGTAATGTTTTTCGGTCAGCAGGGTCCCGCCCAGGTCGAACAATGCCAGCGTGGTATCTTTGCGCCCAAGACGGATAGCGATGGTATGGAAACCGTGATTCTCGGTCACGATCGAGATGGCGCGGCGTCCGCCGGTGGAGGCCTGTTGTTCAACTTCTTTGATCAGGCCGCGCTCAATCAGTTGCCGGGTGATTTTAGTGACACTGGCAGGCGCAAGCTGACTGATTTCCGCAATCTGTATGCGGGAAATGGGTCCCTCCTGATCGATCAGGCGGTAAACCGCCGCGCTGTTTAACTGTTTTACCAGATCAATATTGCCAATTTGCGTCTGTCTGTCCGTGCCCATTTAATGCTTACCCGCTGAAAACCTCGTTACCATTAACGTAAGTTTTTAATATGTTAAAGTCACGCGTGAAAACCGTCAGATTAGCGACTTTACCTCGCTGCAGTGATCCCAGTTGCTTTTCGACGCCTATCGCTCTGGCGGGATAAAGTGTTGCCATACGCAGGGTTTCCTCCAGTGAAATCCCGAGGTGCTCAACACTGTTGCGCACAGCTTCGATCATGGTCAGTGATGACCCACTCAGGGTGCCGTTTTCATCCACACATAAGCCGTCACGATAGTATATTGTTTTACCGGCAAAAATGAACTGTTCGATCTCTGCCCCCGCCGGTGCGGTGGCATCCGTCACCAGGATCAGTTTTTCGCCTTTTATTTTTTTCGCATTACGGATATTGGCATAATGAACATGCAGGCCATCGGCTATCACACCGCACCAGATTTCCGGTGAGTCGAAAATTGCCCCGATAAGCCCGGGGCCGCGGCCGGAAAACGCCGGCATGGCATTATACAGGTGGGTAGCACTGCTGATGCCCGCGTCGAAGCCGGCCATCGCCTCGTCATAGGTGGCATCCGAATGGCCGGCAGAGACGACAATCCCGGCCTCACATAATGCCTGAATATCTTCGGCACTGACTTTTTCCGGGGCCAGGGTCACCTGTGAGATAACGTCGGCATTATCACAGATAAACTTCAGCAATGAGGCTGAACAGGGGCGAACCAGCGCGGCGTCATGGGTGCCTTTCTTCACCGGATTGAGCCACGGACCTTCAATATGCAGCCCCAGGGCCTGATGCTGATGGTGTGAAAGCCACTCTCTCAGGGTGTCGACGGCTTTGAATATCATCTCATCGCTGCTGGTGATAAGCGTCGGTAAAAAACTGGTACACCCGGATTTTTCATTTGCCCGTTGCATCGTTTCCAGTGTGCTGAGGCTCAGGGCCGACAGCTGATCATTGAACTGCACTCCCCCGCAACCATTCAGTTGCAAATCGATAAAGCCGGCTGAAATATTCGCGCCCGCCACATCGGTTTGCGGGATATGATCGGGCAGGGCATCTGCCGGGCAGATCTGTTCAATCCGTCCGTTGCTCACCACCAGGGCATGGTTGTCCAGTACCTGAAATCCGGTATAAATCCGGCCGTTCACTAAAGCATACATTCAAGGTCTCCCGGGATAACGCCACCGCTTCCGGCGCTACCTGTGTTACAAATCAGGTTAAATATTATGAATATTTTCGGCTTCCATTTCACGGAAGTAATTCAGTGTCTTCACTTTCAGTTCCTGCGTGGACGGAGCATCGCATACGATGATGGCTCTTTCATGTAACTGCAGGCAACTGATGGTCCAGAGATGATTAACATTCCCCTCTACGGCGGCCTGCAGCGCTAAGGCTTTCACCTGACCGGTGACCAGAATCATGATCTCTTCCGCATCCAGTAATGTGCCGACGCCTACCGTCAGGGCATATTTAGGGACCTGGCTGACATCATTATTAAAAAAGCGGGAATTCGCCATCCGGGTTTCCAGGGTCAGGGTTTTGATACGGGTCCGTGACGCCAGAGAGGAGGCGGGTTCGTTAAACGCAATATGCCCGTCATTACCGACCCCGCCCATAAAGAGATGTATTTTTCCGTACTGACGGATTTTTTCTTCATAACGGCGGCATTCTGCCTCAGTATCGGGGGCATTACCGTCCAGTAAATGGATGTTTTCCGCCGGGATATCGATATGGTCGAAGAAGTTACGGTGCATAAAACTATGATAACTTTCCGGATGTTGCCTGGCTAATCCGACATATTCGTCCATATTAAAGGTGACCACATGCTTAAAACTGACCTCCCCGCGCTGGTGCATTTCAATCAATGCCTTGTACGTTTGTAAGGGGGTGCCTCCGGTGGGTAGCCCCAGTACAAACGGGCGATCTGCGTCCGGCTGAAAGTCATTAATTCTTTGGGTAATATAACGTGCTGCCCAGAGTGCGACTCCGGCAGACGTGTCCAGCGGGATAAGTCTCATGCATGGCCTCAATGAAGTGAGTGAAATCAGTTAACAATACGCGGGTGCCGGTTAAGAGATGACAAACATCTGACACAATAGCACCGGGTCGCTCTGGCTGTAACGATAATTCGGATAATAAAATAAGTCGCGTCAGGCTGCCAGTGGCACGGCGATTGCAAAGTAATTTATGTTGACTTGTATCATGCTTTGCCAGGAATTAATTTGCGAAGCGAATTAAAATCTTCATACACTCAGTTGCAGGTCCCGGAGCGAATGTTTTTCTGCCTGTTCAGGCGGTGCGCTCTGCAGGCATACGACATAAACAGCCGGTTTATTAGGGGGAAGTAGTGAATATATTAAGTTATATGCAACGGGTGGGACGGGCACTGATGGTGCCGGTCGCGACACTCCCGGCGGCCGCCATCCTGATGGGGGTGGGTTACTGGCTGGATCCTGAAGCCTGGGGTGCCGGCAATGCCCTGGCGGCGTTACTGATAAAATCCGGTTCGGCGATCATCGATAATATGTCGGTATTGTTCGCGATCGGGGTCGCCTACGGTATGTCGAAAGACAAAGACGGGGCCGCCGCATTAACCGGTTTTGTCGGTTTCCTGGTGGTAACGACCCTGTGTTCACCGGCGGCCGTGGCGCTGATTCAGAAAATCCCGGTCGCCAGTGTTCCCGCGGCCTTCGGCAAGATCAACAACCAGTTCGTCGGTATTCTGGTCGGTGTGCTTTCCGCCGAAGTGTATAACCGCTTCAGCCATGTGGAACTCCCGAAGGCCCTTTCTTTCTTCAGTGGCCGACGACTGGTGCCGATCCTCGTCTCTTTTCTGATGATTCTGGTCGCTTTTATACTGATGTATGTCTGGCCGGTGATCTTTGGCGGCCTGGTCTCCTTTGGCGAACATATACAGAAAATGGGCGCGGTGGGGGCGGGGATTTATGCCTTCTTTAACCGCCTGTTGATTCCGGTCGGTCTGCATCATGCCCTGAATTCGGTATTCTGGTTTGATGTTGCCGGTATCAACGATATCCCTAACTTCCTCGGCGGCGCTCAGTCTATCGCCGATGGTACCGGCATTGTCGGCATCACCGGTCGTTACCAGGCCGGGTTCTTCCCGGTCATGATGTTTGGTCTGCCGGGAGCCGCACTGGCAATATGGCGTTGCGCCCGGCCGGAAAACCGCGCCAAAGTCGGCGGCATTATGCTGGCAGCAGCCTTTGCGGCGTTCTTTACCGGGATCACGGAGCCGCTGGAATTCTCCTTTATGTTCGTGGCGCCGGTCTTATTTGTTATTCATGCGGTATTAACCGGTCTCTCTGTGTTTATCGCGGCACATATGCACTGGATAGCCGGGTTTGGTTTCAGTGCCGGGCTGGTTGACCTGGTGTTATCGACCCGTAACCCGCTGGCCACTCACTGGTATATGCTGATCCCGCAGGGGCTGGTGTTCTTTGTTATTTACTATCTGGTCTTCCGGTTCACTATTCTGAAGTTTGACCTGAAAACGCCCGGCCGGGAACTGGCCGTTAGCGGTGATGAGTCCGACGGCTATGATGAGGATGTTAATCTCTCTGCCGGCGATGAGTCAGAAACGCAGACCCTGGCCCGTCGCTATATCGGTGCGGCCGGCGGCTCAGAGAACCTGACCAATATTGATGCCTGTATTACCCGCCTGCGCCTTGGGGTCGGGGATGCCGGTAAAGTGAATGATCAACTGGCAAAACAACTCGGTGCGGCAGGGGTCATCCGTCTGAATAAGCAGAGCATTCAGATAGTGGTCGGTACCCGTGCGGAAAGCATCGCCAGTGCGATGAAAACCGTGCTGGCGAAAGGGCCGGTACCGGCGGCTGCGACTCCCGGCCGTCGCGTTAAGGTGGCCGGGCCGGAAATGGCGGTACGCAATACGGACAAACCCGCCGCCTCTGTGGTAGCGAGACTGGTCGCTCCGGTCAGCGGTGAAGTGATTGCGCTCGACGCGGTGCCGGATGAGGCATTTGCCTCCGGAACGGTCGGGGAGGGCGTGGCGATTCATCCTACCGGCGACACGGTCGTGGCTCCGCTGGCCGGTACTCTGGTGAAAATTTTTGCAACCCGTCATGCTTTCTGCCTCGAATCTGCCGAAGGCGCGGAAATCATCGTCCATATGGGGCTGGATACGGTGTCGTTGCAGGGCGAAGGATTTACCGCGTTGGTCAATGAGGGCGATGTGGTCACTGCCGGTCAGCCGGTATTGAAGATGGATATTGACTATCTGCGACAGCATGCCCGTTCGATGATAAGCCCGGTGGTGGTCAGTAATAGTGAGGATTACCAGGGCCTGAACCTCCTGGCGACAGGTCAGGTGGTGGCGGGTGAAACACCGCTGTATGAAATAAAAGGGTAATCCCGTTCCCGGAGACCGAAGGCAGGAAGTGATTCCTGCCTTTTTTTGTTGTTGTTTATCAACAAACGGTTGTTTCCCGACGCTGCTTTGTGGATCATATCCGGTAACTTAACGGGTGACCTGCCCTGATATACGTACTGAGGATATTGAGATGAGTGAGGCAGAAGCCCGCCCAACTAACTTTATTCGTCAGATTATTGACGAAGACCTGGCGAGCGGTAAGCACAACACTGTGCATACGCGTTTTCCACCTGAGCCGAACGGCTACCTGCATATTGGCCATGCGAAATCTATCTGCCTGAATTTCGGCATCGCGCAGGATTATCAGGGAAAGTGCAATTTACGTTTTGATGATACTAACCCGGTCAAAGAAGATGTTGAATTTGTCGAGTCAATCAAACGTGATGTGCAATGGCTGGGATACCAGTGGGATGACCAGATCCATTATTCGTCAGATTATTTTGAACAACTGTATCAGTATGCCGTTGAACTGATTCAGAAGGGACTGGCTTACGTTGATGAGCTGACCCCGGAACAAATCCGTGAATATCGGGGTTCGCTGACTTCTGCGGGTAAAAACAGCCCATACCGTGACCGCAGCCCGGAAGAAAACCTGGCGCTGTTCCGGAAAATGCGTGACGGCGGATTTGCCGAAGGCACCGCCTGCCTGCGTGCGAAAATCGATATGGCGTCCAGCTTTATGGTAATGCGTGACCCGGTACTGTATCGGATCAAATTTGCCGAACACCATCAGACCGGTAATCAGTGGTGCATCTACCCGATGTACGACTTTACTCACTGCATTTCCGATGCGCTGGAAGGGATCACGCATTCACTCTGTACACTGGAATTCCAGGACAACCGTCGTTTGTACGACTGGGTGCTGGATAATATTTCCATTGAGGTCCACCCGCGTCAGTACGAGTTCTCGCGTCTGAATCTGGAATACGCGGTGATGTCCAAGCGTAAACTGACACAGCTGGTGGCAGAAAATATCGTCGAAAGCTGGGATGACCCGCGTATGCTGACCGTGTCAGGTCTGCGTCGTCGGGGTTACACGGCCGCGTCTGTTCGTGAGTTCTGCCGTCGTATCGGGGTTACCAAACAGGACAATATCGTGGAGATGGCCTCACTGGAATCCTGTATTCGTGATGACCTGAACGAAAATGCGCCGCGTGCCATGGCGGTGCTGGATCCGGTCCGCGTAGTGATTGAGAACCTGCCGGAAGGTCACAGTGAAGTCATTACCATGCCGAATCATCCTAACCGTCCGGAAATGGGCACCCGTGAGGTGACCTTCAGCCGTGAAGTGTGGATCGATCGTGCTGACTTCCGCGAAGAAGCGAATAAACACTACAAACGTCTGGTGACCGGTAAGGAAGTACGTCTGCGTAATGCGTATGTGATTAAAGCCGAACGTGCAGAGAAAGACGAAGACGGTAACATCACCACTATCTATTGTCAGTGTGATACAGACACGCTGAGCAAAGACCCTGCCGATGGCCGTAAAGTAAAAGGTGTTATCCATTGGGTCTCTGTCAGTGCCGGTTTACCGGCGGAATTCCGTCTGTACGATCGTCTGTTCAGCGTGCCTAACCCGGGGGCCGAAGAGGATTTTCTGTCGACAATCAACCCGGACTCACTGAATATCCGTCACGGTTACGTGGAACAGAGCCTGCAAAATGCAGAGGCCTCTTTCCCGTATCAGTTTGAACGTGAAGGTTACTTCTGTGCCGACAGCGTTTATTCCGGTCCGGAGAAGCTGGTTTTCAACCGCACCGTCGGGCTGCGGGATACCTGGGAAAAAGCCGGGGTCTGAGTCGCCATCACGCAGGAAAACGCCACCCCGGTGGCGTTTTTTTTTATCTGAAAATAAGACCGCATCCTCCGGCATCCCGCTTTGGCATCATCTGCCGGTCCTGCCGTTTATCGCCACTCCTTCCCTGAATTTCTTTTTGTGAAGCTAATCATAGAACACTGTTCTGCTTTTAAAAATTGTTGATAATTTTCGTCGCGAAAAATACTCTGCATTGACGCCGAAGTAATAATGATCAGCAGACGCTGAGATTATTGCTGCTGTTCCGCAGACGCATCAGATAATAAAACGGACGTGATTATCAGGAAGGAACCCCTCCTATGGATAAAGGATATCCGGGTGACAGGGCGCGCAGGTTATGTATTTTGCTGTCCTGCAGTTTTATTTCACTCTCTCCGGAAAGTTATGCCGGAGGTTTTTTTGAAGACAGCGCGCTGACTGGTGATATTTATTACTGGCAACGGGAAAGGGACCGTAAAGCACCGGGGCAAGGTCATTATCAGACTAACCTCTCGCACGGTACCTGGAACGGGCAGCTCAATTTTTCTTCCGGCACGGTGGCCGGGATTTTCAGCGCAGATATCGCGGCATTCACGGCCATAGAAATGCTGGAATCCTCCGCCAGCGCACATCCCAATGAAATTGCATTTTCCTCCTCTGACCGGGCGTATTCTGAAGCATGGGCAGGGGATAAAAGCGGTATCAGCCTGTATAAGGCTTTCGCCACCCTGCAATATCGTCCGTTTACGCTGCATGCAGGCTACCTTCAGCCGCAAGGACAAAGCTTACTGGCCCCTCACTGGAGTCTGCTGCCTGGTACTTACCGGGGGGCAGAGGTCCTGTTTTCTTCGCAGAATACCGGGGCAGGGATTCTGAAATTATCCTACATGTGGACGGACCGTTATAAGGCGCCCTGGCATCTGAAAATGGATCGTTTTTACAAAAATGACAGGAATAGCCGTATTGCTTATCTGCACTCTCTGGGAGCGGAGTATGATTTCAGCAATGGCCTGGTCGTTGAAAGCGCGATGGGACAGGCAAAAGATTATCTTAATCAGTACATGGCTAAAACCCGTTATACGGTCGATCTGGCGGGGTCACAACTGACAGCTTCCTACCAGTTTTACGGGGCAAAACATCAGCATTCGCAGGATGCCGCTAACCCGTTGTATCAGGGAATGGCCTGGTTGCAGGCGATCACCCTGGCGTATCGCTGCGGGCCGGTTAGCTGGCGGGTTGAAGCGACACAGGTCAGTGCAGCGGGACGGCAGGGTTATTTCTTACAGCGAATGACACCCACTTATGCGTCATCGAATGGCCGGCTGGATATCTGGTGGGATAACCGTTCTGATTTTAATGCTCACGGTGAGAAAGCGGTGTTCATTAGCGGAATGTATGATTTAGCGCACCTTAAGTTACCCGGCCTGACTGTCGGTGCCTCTTTCGTCTATGGCTGGGATGCCAGACCATCTTCGGTCAATGACTCGCCTGACCGCTGGTATCGTGCCGGCAATCGCCTGCGGGAATCGGCGTGGAGTCTTGACGGAATGTATACCGTGCAGGAAGGACGGGCAAAAGGCACGTTCTTTAAATTACATTTTACCCGTTATCACAATCATTCCGATATTCCCACCGGGGCCGGAGGCTACGGAAATATATTCCAGGATGAAAAAGACATTAAATTTCTGATGGGTGTGCCTTTTACACTGAAATAGTGAAGGGGTGAGAATGTACCGGCTCAGGAGGGTATCTGTTTTCTATCATTATGAGAGTAAAGGGATTTATTTCAACGGCTGAGGCAGGCAGTTTTCAGTCAGTGCAGGCGACACTCTGCCGGAGAATAGCGCGCCTGTTCCGGCCGTAAGCCCGCGGGTGGGGTGGCAACAAGAGAACGCAAGCCTTCCGCGGGACTTTCACCCGACTCTCCCGGTGTTATCAGTTAACGATTAAGGATAATCAGTGATGTTAACCCGTAAATGTGTTTTATCCGCAGTTATCACCACGATATTCATGTCAGCCTCTGCCCTGGCGGATCAGCAGGTGATTGATCAACTAAGTCACCTGGGCGTCAGGGTGGCGGTGAAAGGTAATCTTGCCGCGCAGCACGGGGTCAATTGTGCGGCATTGGGCGCGGACTGGGGAGCCTGCTACCAGGCCACAATAACTCTCACCAATCCCGGCGCGGCTCTGCAAAGCCATGACTGGGCTATCTGGTTTTCAGGGATCCGTCAGGTACTCGCGACAGGTAATGACCAGTTTAAAATTACCCATATTGTCGGCGATTTACATAAAATTGAGCCGACAGCAGCGTTCCGGGGATTCCCGTCCGGAGGATCGGTCGTCTTACCGGTGGTGAATGAATACTGGCAGCTTTCCCTTACGGATGTGCTACCCCGCTGGTATGTCACCTCTTCACAGGGGACGCCCAAAGTAATTACGGCAACGGTGACCGAAAAGCTGTCAGATATCACCACATTGCCCGCCACACAATGGAAGCGGACCCCGGATGACGCCAATATTCTGATGACCGCAGAAAACCGTTATCTGAAAAACCAGGCAACATCGCCGGTATCGCCGGCAGAGTTACGCGGCCGGATCCTTCCGTCACCGCGTCGCGTGGATATCACCGCAGACAATGTCAGCCTGAAGCAGGGGATAGCCGCGGACTTGCGGGTTTTACCAGCAGACAGTGCCCGCGTGATCACCGAAGAGTTTCGTGCGGCCGGTCTCCGCACCGATGGCAGATTCCCGGTGAACACTGCGATTGATCCGGCGGGGTTCACCGATGAGGGCGTTAAGGAAGGTGCCTATCGGTTACGGATCAGTCAGGAGCGCGCCGTCATTACCGGCTATGATAGCCGCGGTGTTTTTAACGGCTTACAGTCGCTGATGCAACTGATACCGCCAACGGGAGAACCGGTGATCCCTGTCATGAGCCTCAGCGATGCGCCACGGTTTGCTTACCGCGCTGTTTTTATCGATGTCGCCAGGAATTTTCATTCAAAGGCGGCCATCCTGCGTACCCTGCAGCAGATGTCACGGTATAAACTGAATATCCTGCATTTACACTTATCCGATGATGAAGGCTGGCGGATTGAGATCCCGGGGCTGCCTGAACTGACGTCTGTCGGGGCAAAACGCTGTCATGATTTGTCTGAAACACGCTGTCTGTTACCGCAACTGGGATCCGGCCCTGATACTTCGACAACCGGCAGCGGTTACTTCAGTCGTCAGGACTATATTGAGATCCTCCGCTATGCCAGGGCACGGCAGATCACGGTGATCCCTGAAATCGATATGCCGGCCCATGCCCGCGCGGCTGTCATCGCCATGGAAGCACGGTATAAAAATCTGATGGCCGCGGGCAAAGTGCACGAGGCAAACCAGTATCGTTTACAGGAAGATGGTGATGACTCCAGGGTGACCACCGTACAGTTTTATGATCGTACCAGCTTTATCAATCCCTGCCAGCCCTCCGCGCAACGCTTCGTCCGAAAAATCATGAATGAACTTATCGCAATGCACCGGGAAGCGGGGCAACCGCTGGAAACCTGGCATTTTGGCGGGGATGAAGCAAAAAACATCTATTCGGGCCCGGGGTATACCGATAAAAATCATCCGCAACCCGGCAAAGGCCAGCGTGATTTGAGCCGGCAGGATAAGCCGTGGGCGAAATCTGCCAGTTGCCGTCAGCGGATCCAACAGGGAGAGGCCGGTGACTTTACGCAGCTGCCCGGCTGGTTTGCATTACAGGTCAGTCAGTGGGCGAAATCGGCAGGGCTTAAAAACATGCAGGCCTGGCAGGACGGACTGAAAGCGATTCCTTCAGCAGGTCAATTTGCGACAGAGAACGTGGCCCTGAACTTCTGGGATACGCTGTATTGGGGCGGGGTCAACTCTGCCAGTGAATGGGCAGAGAAGGGGTACCGGATCATTATTTCTTCCCCGGATTATCTCTATCTTGATATGCCTTATGAGGTTGATCCGCAGGAGCCCGGTTATTACTGGGCGACCCGGTTTACTGATGAGCAGAAAATTTTCACATTCTCACCGGACAATCTGGCCATGAACGCAGAAACCTCCACCGACCGTGACGGTAAAGCCTTTTCAGCCACAGGTCAGGGTAGCTGGCCGGGGGCTGCGGGGATGTCGGCCCAGTTATGGAGCGAAATCGTCAGAACCGACGAGCAAATGGAATACCGGTTATATCCAAGACTGCTGGCCGTGGCAGAAAGGGCCTGGCATCAGGCGGACTGGGAATTGCCCGGTCAGCAGGGGCAGGCCTTCGAAAAAGGAAAAACCCGGCAGGTGAATCAGCAACAACTGCAGGCGGACTGGAACCGCTTCGCGACACTTCTGGGACGGTCGGTATTGCCGGGGCTGGATACCGCCGGTATCCGCTACCGGATCCCGGTGGCCGGAGCGCGTATCCGCAACGGCGTTCTGGAGGCAAACACCTCTCTGCCTGGCATCAGAATTGAATACTCTGTCGATGAGGGGCAGCACTGGAGAGATTATCAGCCACAACAACCTCCGGCAGTCGCCGGGAAAGTGCTGGTCAGGACCCGCAGTCCGGACGGGCGCCGTAGCGGAAGAGTGGTCAGCCCTCAGGCTGGCTGATGACCGCCACCCCCGCATTACTGCGAAAGTGGCGACGGTTTGCGGATTATTTTTTTAGTTTACTGAGAGGGCTCAGCGATGCCGGCTCCCGGAGTGAAACAGGATCCTGTTCCGGCAGCGCGGCTTCCCCCGGGGTATAAGGCCGCAGCCTGCGGATCCGCGGACGAAGGATCACACCCGGCATGGCGCGTAACTTACGGCGTAACTGATTTTTAGCCGGACGTTCGTGATAGAGCTTCAGAACAATGACCGAGAAGGCCAGTAGAGCGGTTAAACCGTTGGCTGTCATTACCGGCACATCACCGACGCGGAACCCGTACCAGGTCCAGCAGGATACGCCGAAAAACAGTGCAGACCACATACCCAGCGACAGGGCTTTGGTATCCCGGTTACGGATAATATGCAGTACCTGCAGAAAAAACGAACCGGTCGTCACCCAGGCCGCGACGGTACCCAGGGCCACGGGCCAGGGGGAGAGAAAATAGGTCGCAAGCAACGCCAGCATGGCGGTAACCACAACGATATAGACACTTTTCATTGCTTGTCGTCCCCCATTATCGTCAACTGTTGCTGCATATCGTCAATCGTTCGGGTCAGATCCGCGATGAATTGTGGCTCTCCGGCCAGAGACCCTAATAACTTTTGCTGACCGGCGAAGGCGGCCACCGGATCATCGCTGGCAAAAACTGCCCGGAAATCGACACTGTCATTCGCCCGATCCTGATACTCAAAGGGCAGGGTATTGTTCGCATATTTCTGCATAAACAGGAAACAGAGCGCCACCAGGCGAAGCGTTGCCTGCGGCGTCTGCTGTTGCTGATAGCGTGCCTTCAGGGTCGGAACAATAAATTCATGCAATTTGGCAATGCTGTCAGAGGAAACCCGCTGGCAGGTGTCACGTACCCGTTCGTTACCAAAACGCTGCAGCACCGTCTGACAGTAGCGGTTTAAATCGATCGGTGAGTCACCCAGGGCCGGAATCACGTCCTGGCTGACATACTCAGTGATCCACTGACGGACTTCAGGTAACAGGCTCTGGTCAATATATTCCTTACCGAGTAACCCTCCAGCCCAGGCGATACCGCTATGGCTGGCATTAAGAACGCGGATTTTAGCTTCTTCATAAGGGATGACATCGTCCACGAACTCCACGCCTGCCTTCTCCAGCGCCGGACGACCGGCAATAAAATCATCGCGCATGACCCATTGTGTGAATGACTCACAACTGACCGGCGCATTATCATCCTTGATCCCCTGCGCCCGCAGGCGCTGCAGCAGACCGTCATCTGACGCGGGAGTAATACGGTCAACCATTCCGTCCGGCGTACTGATGTTCTGTTCCAGCCATTCAGCTAATGCGCCATCTTCACGGGCGGCAACAAATTCTGTTAATCCGCGACGGAAACTTTCACCGTTACTGCGAAGGTTATCGCAACTCAGCAGCGTGACCGGGCCTGCATTATTTTCCCGCCGTGCAGACAGGATCTTATAGAGAGCACCATACAGGGTAACCGTGTCTGCGGTACCGGCAAGATCACTTTGTATAGGTGCTGCATTCAGATCCAGATGGCCGTCGTCAGTCAGGAAATAACCGCCTTCGGTCACGGTAAAAGAGATGATTCTGGTGTCAGGGCGGGAACCTTCGCTGACTAATGCCTGTAATTGCGGGTCCCAGAGGATGACGTTGTTAATGACTGAGAGAGTTTTGTAGGCGATATTGCCTTCAGGAGAAATAACTTCGAGAGTGTAACGTCCTTGCTGCTGTTCGAGATGTTTCAGTGTCTGCTGTGTGCTGCTGTTACGAATATTGGCCAGAGAAACAGACCAGAGGGTATCCCCGCTTTCATGTAACTCATTCAGATACCAGCACTGATGAGCCCGATGAAAAGCACCTGCACCAAGATGCAGCCAGACCGATTGTTCAGTTCTTTTTGTAGTCAAATGCATTCCTTAATCTGTAACAGATAGTCATGATGTTACTGGTAACCTTACCATGAAAATCCGGCAGATTAAAATTGCCACAGAGGAAAGCAGGGGAGAAAGGGCAGGGACGGGGCTGAAAAACCGGTACAGAGACCTTTAAAATCAAAGGGTTTTAGTCATAAGAAAGCGCTATGGTTCATTGGGGTAATAAAAAACCGCGACAGGGTCACGGTTTTAAGAAGACGACCGGTCTGTCACCGGCAGAAGACATTGACCGCTGAGGCGGCCTGGTACGAAACGAACAAGAGGAACGCTTATTTATCGTTATGTAACGTGTCGTCTTCGCGGCAATCGCCGGTGGTGCAATGACCATACAGGTAAAGACTGTGGTTGGTCAGCTTAATGCCAAATCGTTTGGCAATTTCACGCTGACGCTGTTCAATTGACTCATCGCTGAACTCAATAACCTTGCCACAATCCAGGCAAATCAGATGGTCATGGTGCTGCTGTTGGGTCAATTCAAAGACTGACTTACCGCCTTCGAAGTTATGACGCGTAACGATACCCGCATCATCAAACTGGTTCAGTACGCGATACACCGTCGCCAGACCAATTTCTTCGCCCATATCGATCAGGCGTTTGTACAAATCTTCCGCACTGACGTGATGGCATTCAGGTTCCTGAAGAACTTCCAGAATTTTCAGTCTCGGAAGCGTGACCTTCAGACCAGCCTTTTTCAGTGCGGAGTTATTGTCAGTCATGCAGTTGTTGTCCTGTTACTTTTGAAAATGACTTTGGCAAAGCGCCATGAAGTTCGGTAATGACCTTATTTTTTTAGGTCCATTATAGAACCGAAGTATCGAAATTGAAACAACAGGTCCGGGCCGGTTTTCCCTGAGGAAAAATCGCGGATCACCGCAAAATGCAGGCCTGCCAGGGATAGTGACAATCTGATACAAAAAAGATATTCCCGGAAATCGCACCCACGTAAAAACTGATGCACACATGCCGGGAAAAATAGCTCAGAGCCCGCCGGTCATTTTAGCCGGCTCTGCAGATGCTGAAGTGAACACTATCACAACTGATACAAAAAACCCTACTAAGCGTTGAGGATTTCTTTCAGCTGCAGTTCATCGGAAATCTGGACGACCCACTGGCTGACACGTTCGTTGGTCAGTTCTGGCTGGCGGTCTTCATCAATGGCCAGGCCCAGGAAGTGTTTATCATCGGCCAGTCCTTTAGAGGCTTCAAAATGGTAGCCTTCTGTCGGCCAGTGCCCGACGATGACCGCACCTTTGGGTTCGATGATGTCGCGCAGTGTCCCTAATGCATCACAGAAGTATTCCGCATAGTCTTCCTGGTCGCCGCAGCCGAACAGTGCCACCAGTTTGCCGTTAAAATCAATTTCTTCCAGCGTCGGGAAGAAATCATCCCAGTCACACTGTGCTTCACCGTAATACCAGGTCGGGATCCCCAGCAACAGAATATCGAAAGCGTCCAAATCTTCTTTGGTACTTTTAGCGATGTCGTGCACTTCAGCAACGTCTTTACCCAATTGTTTCTGGATCATTTTTGCGATGTTTTCAGTGTTGCCGGTATCGCTGCCAAAAAAGATGCCTACGATTGCCATGTGGGGTTAACCTCTTGAATCTTCGAATCAGATGAATGTAATTTCAGTACAGATGCGCGAATAATAGCAGACCTGAGATATGTGCGGTACTTGTAAACGAGTCAGATTTATCCCTGAGTGCGCAACACAGACTCAATTCTTTTTCAGTTGCGCCAGGATGATTTGTTCGATGAGTTCGCTGCGGCTCAACTGCTGTTCTGCCGCCAGTGAATTCAGGGCATCGACCACTTCACTGTTCATTTTAAGCTCTACCCGCTGTAATCCGCGCACTCTGTCCCGTTTTAGCTGGTTGCGTTTATTTATCCGTAACTGTTCGTCACGGGAAAGCAGACTGGTTTTGGGGCGACCGGGTCTGCGTTCATTCGCGAATAAATCGAGCGTAGTACGATCCGTATTTTCTTTTGCCATGATTTTTGAAACTGAACACCTGCGATGTATCAGATACACGCAGCATAGTGATGAATGAATACGGTTATCATGTTAAAAGCACACGATAAAATTTTAGCGCGCAATCATACTCCAGTGAGATGACAGACGCCAATGTTAAAACACGCCCGGTCACTGGATTTCAGGCTACGGGCAGAAAACGTTGCACCGCGCTTATCACCGCATCGGGTTTTTCTGCATGGACCCAGTGACCGGCCCCGGCAATTATATGGGCTTTCGCCGCAGGAAATTGCGCCAGAAGGGGCTCGCGATAGTGATTATCCAGATACGGGGATAAGGCGCCCCGGATAAACAGGGCAGGGCCAGGCCAGGCAGGACATGCTTCCCAGCCGGAGATGGTCGTATAATTATCCCACAGGGCCGGCACATTGAATAACCACTCCCCCTGGCGGAATGACTTCAGCAGGAAATTAATGACCATCTCATCCTGCAGAAGCGGGCGCATCAGTTGCGCCGCAGCTTCCCGTTGGCGGATGCCTGCGTCGCTGACGGCCTGAAGTGCGGCAAAAATGGCATCATGCCGGCGGGTCTGATAATTGACGGGCGCGATATCAATAATGACCAGACGGTTGATCCGCTCCGGTGCCAGCGCTGTCATCGCCATCGCTATTTTGCCACCCATCGAATGACCTATCACATCCACCTTATCCAGCTGGTGGCTATCCAGCGTCTGCAACATATCCTGTGCCATCGCCGCGTAGTCCATCCCGGCGGCCCGCGGAGAACGGCCATGGTTACGAACGTCCACCTGTAAGACACTGCGGTGCGGATGCAGGTGACGGGCCAGCACGCCCAGGTTATCCATACTGCCAAAAAGGCCGTGGATCAGCAGAACCGGGGATGATTCTTCATCAATTTGTGCAGATTGCAGACGACTGTTTAAAATCATGGCAAAGTTCTTACGGTTGCGACCCTGGCTTAGGGTATCATGGGTGACTATTCAGGAAATCCGGCAGGGGATTCTAAGGCATATTCTGACTTTTACCTGAACGGTAATTCAGTTCTACCTGCTTGTCTCTGTTTAATTTTATAATCAACTGGTAATTTACCGGGGCAGAATATCAGATTATTTCCGGTATACTGCCATTATTCGGAATTTTACATTAGCCATAACAGTACGGAAAAAGATGAAAACGATTGAAGTAGACGATGAGCTTTATCGCTATATTGCCAGCCATACACGTCATATCGGCGAAAGTGCCTCCGATATTTTGCGCAGAATGCTTAAGGTTTCTGAGCAGGCAATCACTGATACCCCCGATGAGAAGGCTGACAGTAAGGAAACTTCGCTACTGGCCAGTGCGCGTGTTGAATCGCGCCCGCAGGATCGTGTTCGTACCGTGCGTGAGTTGTTATTGTCCGATGAATACGCGGAACAAAAGCGCGCTGTTAACCGCTTTATGATGGTGCTGTCGACCCTGTATCGTCTGGATCCTCAGGAATTCCGTCAGGCAACCACGACGATGCAGGGACGTACACGTGTCTACTTCGCGGGTGATGAGCAGACGCTGTTACAGAGCGGTACGCATACTAAACCAAAACATATTCCGGGAACACCTTACTGGGTGATCACCAATACCAATACCGGCCGCAAATGCAGCATGATCGAACACATTATGCAGTCGATGAAGTTTCCTCAGGAACTTGCTGACAAAGTTTGCGGGACTATTTAATCCGAACTTAGCGTTAGGGAGAAACGGCAATGGCCAGTCACCCACGGGCAGGACAACCTGCTCAACAGAGCGATCTTATTAATGTCGCGCAACTGACATCACAGTATTATGTGTTGAAACCGGATCTGTCTGACAATGATCATGCGGTGAAATTCGGGACCTCCGGTCACCGTGGCAGTTCCGCGCGTCAGAGTTTCAATGAGACGCACATTCTGGCGATTGCCCAGGCAATTGCAGAAGAACGCAGCAAAAACGGGATTACCGGGCCTTGCTATGTGGGTAAAGATACCCATGCGTTATCTGAACCGGCGATGATCTCCGTGCTGGAAGTTCTGGTCGCCAACGGGGTGGAAGTGATTGTCCAGCAGGACAATGGTTATACGCCGACTCCGGCCATTTCTAACGCTATCCTGCAGCATAATCAACATAGCTCAGTGCTGGCCGATGGTATTGTGATCACGCCATCACACAACCCGCCGGAAGACGGAGGGATTAAATATAATCCACCGAATGGCGGACCGGCCGATACCAATGTCACGAAAGTCGTCGAAGCCCGGGCGAATCAGTTAATCCGGGACGCTTTAAAAGACGTCAAACGTATGACCCTGGCGGAAGCTAAGGCCAGCGGACGTATCCGTGAAGAAGATTTGATCCAGCCCTACGTCGAAGGACTGGCCGGGGTTATCGATTTTGACGCCATTAAAAAAGCGAACCTCACGCTGGGTGTGGACCCACTCGGTGGCTCCGGTATTGCCTACTGGCAGCGTATCGCGGAACATTATCAGCTGAATATTACGCTGGTAAATGACGCCATCGATCAGACCTTCCGCTTTATGCATCTGGATAAAGACGGTGTGGTTCGTATGGATTGTTCGTCTGAATGTGCAATGGCGGGACTGCTGGCGCTGCGCGACAAGTTTGACCTGGCGTTTGCCAATGATCCGGATTATGACCGTCACGGTATTGTCACGCCGTCCGGGCTGATGAATCCAAACCATTATCTGGCGGTAGCGATCAATTATCTGTTCCGCCATCGTCCGCAGTGGTCCGCCGACGTAGCCGTCGGTAAGACACTGGTCTCCAGTGCGATGATCGACCGGGTGGTACAGGATATTGGTCGTCAGCTGATAGAGGTTCCGGTCGGCTTTAAATGGTTTGTTGATGGCCTGTTTGAGGGCAGTCTGGGATTTGGCGGCGAAGAGAGTGCCGGTGCCTCTTTCCTGCGCTTCGACGGTACGCCGTGGTCGACGGATAAAGACGGGATCATCATGTGCCTGCTGGCAGCGGAAATCACTGCGGTTACCGGACTGAATCCACAGCAGCACTATGATGCCCTGGCGGATAAATTCGGTTCTCCGAGTTATAACCGTATTCAGGCCCCGGCCACCACGGCTCAGAAAGCGGTATTGTCGAAATTATCACCGGAAATGGTGAGTGCGGATATTCTGGCCGGTGACCCAATTACCGCCCGCCTGACCGAAGCTCCGGGGAATGGCGCGGCGATCGGTGGCCTGAAAGTCATGACCAAAAACGGCTGGTTTGCAGCGCGTCCTTCCGGCACCGAAGATGCTTACAAGATTTATTGTGAGAGCTTCCTGGGAGCAGAACACCGTGAGCAAATCGAAAAAGAAGCCGTCGATATCGTCAGTGAAGTCCTGAAGAACGCCTGATGGCGGTCCGACGATAAGATGAACAAAGCGCCCGCCAGGCGCTTTTTTTTTGGGAAAAAACCGGGAAAAGCGATAGCGGGAGATCTTTTCTGTTATTGGCGTTATACTTCAAACCTGTACAACTTTAAAAGTGAGGTACAGGTTTATGACCTATTCTCCGCTCATCGGAGTTCTGACCGCGCAGTCCCGGGACAGTGCCATGACACGCCTGGCGGCTGATTTACCTTCCGGTTTCCGGCTGAAGCACATCACAGTACAGGATTTTACGTCACTGGTGAACCGCGAACATGCACAGCATCCGTCACTGACCAGCCGACAGAAATTAACGCTCTGGCCCGTCAACGGGATTATTGTGTCTCAGCAGGTGAGCCGGACGGAGTATGAAAGCTTGTCCGGGCCGGCGCCTTCTCTGCCGTTGACAGATGAAACGGCTATCGCCCGCCCGGAACAGCGTCAGCAGTTTCTGGAGTCAGTGGCAGTGCGTGCGGAATTTGATGCCCTGTGTGACGGAGAACTGACCGCAAACCGTCTGATGCAGTTTCATACCTGCTATAAGTATCAGTTACTGGCGCATTCCCAGCCGCTGTATCGCCAGTCAGGGCCGCTGGTTGCCGGCATGTCTGACTGGCCATCGCTGGAAGCCTTTGCGCTGGCGTATCGCAGTAAGCTGATGGAAATTCTCAGCTGTCCTGCGACGCGTGAAAATCATACCAATGTACTGATGCATATTCAGGGATACTTCCGGCCGCATCTCAGCGGGCAGCAGAGACAAGCTCTGGCGGCGCTGATCGATAATTTCCGTCGCGGAGAATTGCCGCTGTCAGCGCCGGTGGCAGAACTGAAGCGCTACCTTTCTCTCTACCCACACAGCTGGTTGTCATCCCAGCGTTATCTTTTTCCCCGTCTGCCATCTGTCGCAGAAATCTCACTGCAAACGGAGGACCTGTGAAGACTCATCTCGTCTGGCTAAGAAATGACTTACGTCTGAATGATAATCCTGCACTCTATGCGGCCTGCCAGCAGGCGGATGCCCGGGTGATAGCCCTGTACATTGCCACTCCGGGGCAATGGCAGCAGCACGATGTGTCCGGCCGCCAGCTGTCGTTTATTCGTGACAGTCTGCAATGCCTGAGTGAAGACCTCACGGCGCTGGGGATCCCGCTATTGTTTGCTGCCTGTGATGATTTTACGCAGAGCGTGGCAGAGTTATCCGCTATCTGTCACCGGTATGCGGTTTCTCAGGTTTTTTATAACTACCAATATGAACTGAATGAACATCGCCGTGACCGGCGGGCAGAGGAGAAACTCGCGGAAGAGGATATCGTGATCCAGGGGTTTCATGACGGAACCCTGGTTCCTCCCGGCAGCGTACTGACCGGAAAAGGGACGATGTATAACGTCTATACACCCTTCAGCAAAGCTCTGGTTAAAATGCTCTCACGTGAACTTCCGGAGTGCTATCCCGCACCTGACAAGCGGGCACATCCGGCAGATATTCAGGCAGATGATATCCCGTCACTGAGTGAACAGAGCCGCGACTATGACAGAGAAAGCTTTCCCCCCGGCCATCGGGAGGCCCTGCAGCGCCTGCGTAAGTTCAGTCAGCAAGGCGCTGCAGAGTACCATCGTCTGAGAGACTTCCCTGAACATGCGGGAACCAGCGTGTTATCTCCGTATCTGGCCACCGGGCAGGTTTCGGCCCGGCAGTGCCTGTTACGTATCCTTCATGACCACCCCGAAGCCCTGTCCGGCGGGAATGCCTACAGCTGGCTGAATGAAATTTTCTGGCGCGAATTTTATCTGCATCTGCTGGTGGCCTACCCGGCATTGTGTCGTCATCAGCCCTTCACCGACTGGACGGCACATGTCCGCTGGCGGAAAGATGATAAACAATTACAGGCCTGGCAACAGGGTAAGACCGGGTTTCCGGTGGTAGATGCTGCCATGCGGCAGCTGAACGAAACCGGCTGGATGCATAACCGGCTACGGATGATTGTCGCCAGTTTCCTGGTGAAGGATCTGCTGATCGACTGGCGGGAAGGGGAACGGTATTTTATGTCGCAATTGCTGGATGGTTCGCTGGCCGCTAACAACGGCGGCTGGCAGTGGGCGGCCTCCACCGGCACCGATGCTGCACCGTACTTCCGCATATTTAACCCGCAGCTACAGGGGGAGCGCTTTGACCCCGCCGGTAATTTCATCCGGCGCTGGATCCCGGAGCTGTCCTCTGTCCCGGATAAGGCTATCCATGATCCGGTTAACTGGGCGAAAAAACAGGGTAAAACACTGGATTATCCGGCACAGATTGTTGATCATAAGCAGGCACGTCAGACGACTCTGCAGGCCTACGAGGCTGCCCGGAAGCACAATCCATCCCCCGGAAAATGAGAAACAGCATGAATAATACCCGGCTTGAGCAATTGATCCATCAGCAACTGAACAGCCACAGTTTCAGCGATTATGCACCCAACGGTCTGCAGGTTGAAGGCCGTCCGGAAGTGAATCGGGTGGTCACCGGAGTGACCGCCTGTCAGGCCTTACTGGATGAGGCGGTAAAATTACAGGCAGATGCCGTGATCGTGCATCATGGTTATTTCTGGAAAAATGAGTCACCGCTGGTGAAAGGGATGAAGCGTCAGCGCCTGCGCACCCTGTTACTGAATGATATCAATCTGTATGGCTGGCATCTTCCTCTGGATGCCCATCCTGAGTTGGGCAACAATGCCCAACTGGCGAAGCTGCTCGGTATTCAGCCGGAAGGTGAAATCGTTCCGCTGGTGCCTTATGGATCACTGACCACGCCGCTGAGCGGTGAGGCGCTGAAAGCACTGATTCAGGATAAGCTGGGTCGTGAACCTCTCTATAGCGGCGATAATGCCCCCGATACCATCACCCGTATCGCGTGGTGTACCGGCGGGGGGCAGGGCTTTATCGATGATGCGGCCGATTTTGGTGTTGATGCATTTATCACCGGTGAGGTGTCGGAGAAAACTATCCACGTTGCCCGTGAGCGTGGCCTTCATTTTTATGCGGCCGGTCATCATGCGACCGAGCGCGGAGGTATCCGCGCCCTGGGAGAATGGCTGAGCGCACAGCACGGTTTGCAGGTCACGTTTGTCGATATCGACAACCCGGCCTGAGTTTTCCTTTACGGGGCTGGCCGCACCGGAGATCACCGGGGTAGGGCCAGCCCCGGGTCATCCTGATTTCACCGGCAGTGATCATCCGCTTAGCGTTCGCTTACCGTTTACAGGACGGCTTTGCCGGCTTATATCCTGATCCTTATGTTTCTGCTTTCCCGGCCAGCCTGTTTACTCCCAATGGTCTGCTGTTTCCCCGGTGGGGAACCCGGAGTGATCACTTTTTTCGCAGAGTTGGCGGACTTTCCCGTGTTGTATTTCTCATTTTCGCGTAATTTCTGCTGCCCGGCTGTAAAAACCAGCGATACTCTTCCTTCTCCCTGATACGGCCGTTTCCCTCAGGGCAGCCTGTTTAATCCTTATGGTCTGTGGTTTCCCGGTGGGGGACCCGGAGTGCACCGCCTTTTCGATAGAGCCTTTTTATCGGCGACGTTCATCCCCTGTTCACTGAAGATATTACGTTTTCTCTCCCGGGGAGGGCTTCATCATTTAACCGTATGTCACTGAATTATTAAAAGTGTTGACACAAATCCCTCAGTTTCGGATAACGTTAGGACGGAATTACAGGTGTCTGCGGGCACGACAATGGCTTTAGTGGCCTGCGTTTTTAATGTGGAGGCAGGTGGTGCAGCAAATCAGATATTACATGCTGGGAGAACAGGCACTGGTTATGGAGTTATCTCCTCCGGTCTCCCTTGAATCGCAGCAAAAAATTTGGGGAATGGCACGGCAACTGGAAAAGGAACAAGGGGTCCGGCAAGTCATTCCCGGCATGAATAATCTGACCGTTATTCTGCAGGCTATCCCGGCAGATAGCAGGGCCGCGCTGGCCGGACTTCGTGAGCAATGGGAAAACAGCTCTGCGGCTATCCCTGAGTCGCGGACCGTCACTATCCCGGTGATCTATGGAGGGGCCGCGGGGCCGGATCTGGCTGAGGTAGCCCGCCATTGCCAGCTCTCTCCCTCGCAGGTCATTGAACGACACAGTGCTGCGCTCTATACCGTCTATTTTATCGGTTTCCAGCCCGGGTTCCCTTATCTGGGCGGGCTGGATGTCAGTCTTCACTGCCCGCGCCGGGCTGAACCCAGGGTCTCGGTACCCGCAGGGAGTGTCGGGATTGGCGGAAGCCAGACCGGCATTTATCCGCTACCGACACCGGGGGGCTGGCAGCTTATCGGACAGTCCACGTTATCTCTGTTTTCGGCGCAACGTACGCCTCCGGTTCTGCTGGCTCCCGGCGATACCGTACGCTTTGTGCCTCAAAAGGAGGGGCAATGTTAACTATTCTGCGGGCCGGTATGGCCACGTCGGTTCAGGATGCCGGACGCTTTCACTACAGCCAGTCCGGGGTCAGCCTGAGCGGAGCCCTGGATTTACCCGCCATGCAGACGGCGAATCTGCTGGCAGGTAACCCTGAGAACAGCGCTGTCCTTGAGATAACGTTCGGACAGGCTCAGCTCAGTTTTGGTCGTGACAGCTGGTTTGCCCTGACCGGTGCAGGCTGTGAGGCCGAACTCGAAGGTAAACCTGTCTGGACGGGGTGGCGTATTTTTGCCAGAGCCGGACAGGTGCTGACATTGCATCGGGCACTGCGCGGAGTACGAAGCTACCTGGCGATCAATGGCGGCTTTGATCTTCCGGAAGTGATGGGATCGGTCAGTACGGATCTGAAAGCCGGGTTCGGTGGCTGGCAGGGGCGCTATCTGCGTGACGGGGATCAGTTACCCCTGAATCTGCCGACCCGGGAGTTTTCACACAGCGCCGGAGTCAGGCAGTTACTGTGGGGAAATCGCGTGCGGGTCATTCCGGGGCCTGAATACCATGAATTCAGCCGCGAATCCGGTCAGGCATTCTGGCGTACCGGCTGGACCTTATCTGCGCAGAGTAACCGGATGGGCTACCGCTTACAGGGCCGGCAACTCCACCGGCCGGGCGGCCGGGAATTATTATCCCATGCGGTGCTGCCGGGTACGATACAGGTCACCAATGGCGGGCAACCGGTGGTTCTGATGGCGGATGCCCAGACGACCGGGGGGTATCCCCGGATTGGGGTGGTGATTTCGGCGGATCTTTATCACCTGGCACAGATCCGTCCGGGGGAACCGATACATTTTGTTCACTGTACCCCTGAAGACGCAGGACTGGCCACACAACACCAGCAGCATGTGCTGGAGATGATGAAATGGGGACTCTCAGAGAGATGAAAATAGACTTAAATGCAGACCTGGGCGAAGGCTCAGCCAGCGATGACCAATTGCTGCAACTGGTCAGCTCAGCCAATATCGCCTGCGGTTTTCATGCCGGTGATGCATCCACCATGCTGCAATCTGTACGACTGGCAAAACGCTACGGGGTGCAGGTCGGCGCCCATCCTTCGTTTCCGGATCGTGAGAATTTTGGCCGGACAGCGATGACGTTACCGGCATCGGAGGTTTATGCGCAGCAGCTTTATCAGATCGGTGCGTTAAAAACTATTGCCGCCAGTGAAGGTATGGCGTTAGCCCATGTGAAACCCCACGGTATGCTGTATAACCAGGCGGCGCGTGACAGGCCACTGGCCGACGCGATCGCCCGGGCGGTCGCCGCGATTGATCCGGGTCTGATTCTGGTCGGGCTGGCCGGCAGCGAATTAATTGCCGCGGGGCGGCATTACGGTTTAGCAACGCGTGAGGAAGTGTTCGCGGACCGGGGATATACCGCGCAGGGCGAGCTGGTCCCTCGCGGAGCACCCGGTGCCTTACTTGCTGAGGCCAGTCAGGCCATCACACAGACCCTGCAGATGATACAACAGGGAGAGGTGACCGCGGTGAGTGGTGAGCGTGTTCATGTTACCGCGCAGACGGTCTGTCTGCATGGCGATGGTGAACATGCACTGTTGTTCGCCCGCGAGTTATGTGCCGCTTTTCAGCGGGAAAATATTACAATCACTGCACAATAGCCTGCCCGCCCGGAGGCCGCAAAGGCACATCAGGCTCTGTGCATCGCGGCCATCCCTGCAGGTAATATTATGATTCATATTAGTAATGGCAGTCACGTTGACAGTACTGCCATTCTGTTCGAGGCTTAAAGAAACATTCTGATAACAGGAGTTTCTGATGGCTGAACAAGAAAATTTTCTGAGTGACCTGACCGGTTCTTTCTCTTCACCTTGTGCCGAAAATCCCACCGTCGCAGTGATGGAAGCTGCCTACCAGCATCAGGGCATCCCGGCCCGCTATATCAATTGTGATGTCGGTAAAGCGCAGCTTGAACAGGCGGTGGCCGGAGCCAAAGCCATGGGCTGGCGGGGCTTTAACTGCTCTATTCCCAATAAGCAGGCCATTATTGAGTATATCGACGAACTGGGCACCTCAGCCAAAGTCATCGGTGCCGTTAACTGTGTCATTATCCGTGACGGTAAACTGACGGGAGAGAATACCGACGGCAAGGGATTTGTTGAGGCATTAAGTGAGCAGATTGACATCAAAGGTAAAACGCTGGCCTTACTGGGGGCCGGGGGGGCCGCCCGCGCAATTGCTGTGGAATCGGCATTAGCCGGGGCAAAAGAAATCACTATTATTAACCGTGATAAGCAAAAAGGTCAGGAGCTGGTGGATCTGATCAACGATAATACTGAGGCTAAAGCGACTTTTACCCCCTGGACGCCAGGATTACGGATTGATCCGCTTCCGGATATCCTGGTGAATGCGACCTCGGTCGGACTGGATGATGCGGATGCCATTCCGGACATAGAGACGGAAAGTCTGGAAAGCTCGTTGTTTGTTGCTGATGTTATTCCGAATCCACCACAGACGGCGCTTTTACGAAAAGCCGCAGATAAAGGTTGCCGGACACTGAATGGATTAAACATGCTGGTGAATCAGGGCGCATTAAACCTCACCTACTGGTTCGATAAAGAGGCAGATAAAGAACCTATGCGTAAAGTTTTACAGAAACTCTTCACCGGCTAATCCGGACGAAAGAGGGGAGAGCTGACCGGCTGGCTGGATCCGGAGGCTCTTCCGGGGCTGGCCTGCAGGGCTGAGCACTGAGATCCGTGTTGTTCCCTGCATGGCTTCCTTTGTGACAGACCGCTGTTACTGTCGGGATTGTCGGGAGATTGGGTATCTGCCTGCCTCCGTCGGGCGTTATTAAGGACAGGAACTGCCTGGCCGGAAGGAAAAACACCTCCGTCCGGGAGGTGTTTTGCGGTCAGTACTATTCGGTGAGATTGGTATGGAACTCCCGTTCCGTATAACCGGTATATAACTGACGTGGACGTGCGATCTTCATTCCCTCTTCATGCATTTCGATCCAGTGTGCGATCCAGCCGACGGTACGGGCCATTGCAAAGATCACCGTAAACATAGACGTCGGGATCCCCATCGCTTTCAGGATCAAGCCGGAATAGAAATCGACATTAGGATAGAGTTTACGCTCGATAAAATACGGGTCATTCAGCGCAATGTGCTCCAGTTCCATGGCAACTTCCAGCAGGTTATCTTTCATATCCAGCTCTTTAAGCACGGCATGGCAGGTTTCGCGCATGACGGTGGCCCGTGGGTCATAGTTCTTATAGACGCGGTGACCGAAGCCCATCAGACGGAAAGAGTCATTTTTATCTTTCGCACGGCGAATAAACTCAGGGATATGCTCAACCGTCTCAATCTCTTCCAGCATACGTAACGTTGCTTCGTTGGCACCTCCGTGCGCAGGTCCCCAGAGAGAGGCAATCCCGGCGGCGATACAGGCAAACGGATTCGCGCCTGAAGAGCCTGCCGTCCTGACCGTCGACGTCGATGCATTCTGTTCATGGTCGGCATGTAATATCAGGATTCGATCCATCGCTTTCTCAAGCACCGGATTCACGACATATTCTTCACAGGGGGTGGCAAACATCATGTGTAAAAAATTGCCGGCGTATGACAGATCATTGCGCGGATAGACAAACGGCTGTCCGATGGAATATTTGTAACACATGGCAGCCACGGTCGGCATTTTAGACAGCAAACGGAAGGCGGCAATTTCCCGATGGCGTTCATTATTCACGTCCAGCGAGTCATGATAAAACGCGGCCAGTGCTCCGGTAACGCCACACATGACGGCCATAGGATGCGAATCACGGCGAAAACCGTGGAATAACCGGGTGATCTGTTCATGGATCATCGTATGCCGGGTGACCGAGATGCGGAATTTTTCATACTCCTCGCGGGTCGGGGTCTCGCCGTATAACAAAATATAACAGACTTCCAGATAGTTCGAATGTGTTGCTAACTGTGAGATAGGGTAACCCCGATGCAACAGGATACCTTCCTCGCCGTCGATATAGGTTATCCTGGACTCACAGGATGCGGTGGAGGTATATCCCGGGTCGAAGGTATATAGCCCGCTGTTCCCTAATGCACGAACATCTATCACATGCTGACCTAGTGTGCCACGCAGGACATTGAGCTCTAATGGCTCGGCCCCATCCAGGGTAAGCGTCACTTTCTTGTCTGTCATCTCGGTCTCCTTTAGCGCCCGGCAGAGACTCTCCGGACGCCAAAATATGCGTAATACTGGCTTTACAAAATAAATACAAGTTACACGCTTTGTGAAGTTATTCCGGGTTAAATGCTTCCGTAATAGCAGGAAATATCTGGAGTTATTCGCCTCAGAATGACATAAAAAGTATCGTTATAGTCATCGTTTTAGCGTTTTTTCCTAAACAGTTATATAACTTACAGATAACTGAAAGTCTATCCCCGCCACTCAGGAGGTATCATACTCATTAATTAGCGCATGTTGTGACAATAATGTTCTTTTTATGTAAAAACTGGTTCAGCATAAGGAGAATCTGTCTGTAGCGTGATACTGATCACTGTTCCGGGCAAAGTTATCCAAACAATTTGTAGGGTAATTGTAATCAGATTGTGATAACCCTATACTTTGAAAAGGTCTTCGGAATCTCCTGTTATCGGGAGGCACCCAGCGTTTTTTCGCGTCATTTAACACTGGATGTTACTTGTACTGGTCTCGTAAAAGTCAGTCGTGATGCAGATTTTTACGTTTCCTGCAAGACCGGAGGAAGCTAAAATAATAAAGAGCTGTGTGGGCAAATCGTGAAAAAACAAAGACCTGTCAATCTGGATCTCTCGACGATCCGCTTTCCCGTGACTGCAATAGCATCCATTCTCCACCGTGTCTCCGGCGTGATCACTTTTGTTGCTGTGGGCATTCTGCTGTGGTTACTTGGACTTTCTCTCTCTTCCCCGGAAGGTTTTCAGCAAGCCTCCGCAATCCTGGACAGTGTTATCGTCAGGTTTATCCTGTGGGCGATAATGACCGTCCTGGCTTACCACATCGTCGGTGGCCTTCGTCACTTACTGATGGACTTTGGCGTGCTGGATGAAACCCTGGAGGCCGGTAAACGGTCTGCACAAATCAGCTTCGTAATTACAGTGATTCTGGCGGTTCTGGCGGGGGTCTTATTATGGTAACCAGCGTATCTGCACTTGGCCGTAATGGTATTCATGACTGGCTACTGTTACGTGGCGCCGCGATTGTTATTGCACTGTACGTGCTGTTCATTCTCGGATTTTTCGTTTTTTCCGGCCCGCTGACCTTTGATGTCTGGCGTGGTTTTTTCGCTCTGACATTTACCCGTGTGTTCACCTTGCTGGCACTGTTGTCGATTCTTATTCATGGCTGGATCGGTATGTGGCAGGTCCTGACCGATTATGTGAAAAACATTGCGTTACGGCTGGTGCTTCAGGGCGTGATAGTGCTGGCGCTACTGACGTATGCAATTTATGGAACGATTATTGTGTGGGGTGTGTAAATGAGCTTGCCGGTCAGAGAGTTTGATGCAGTCGTTATTGGTGCAGGCGGCGCAGGAATGCGTGCCGCGCTACAGATTTCTCAGTCAGGGCAGAGCTGTGCCCTGTTATCAAAAGTCTTTCCTACCCGTTCCCATACCGTGTCTGCACAGGGCGGTATCACCGTTGCGCTGGGCAATACCCACGAAGACAACTGGGAATGGCATATGTATGACACCGTGAAGGGTTCTGATTATATCGGTGATCAGGATGCTATCGAATATATGTGCAAAACCGGCCCGGAAGCCATTCTGGAGCTGGAGCATATGGGGCTGCCTTTTTCACGTCTCGATGATGGCCGGGTGTATCAGCGGCCGTTTGGCGGACAGTCGAAAAACTTCGGGGGTGAGCAGGCCGCGCGTACAGCGGCGGCGGCTGACCGTACCGGACATGCGTTATTACATACGCTTTATCAGCAAAACCTGAAGAACCATACCACCATCTTCTCTGAATGGTATGCCCTGGATCTGGTGAAAAATGCGCAGGGGGCCATTGTGGGTTGTACGGCCTTATGTATCGAAACCGGCGAAGTGGTCTATTTCAAAGCGAAGGCAACCATTCTGGCAACCGGCGGTGCCGGACGTATCTATCAGTCCACGACGAATGCCCATATTAACACCGGTGACGGTGTCGGGATGGCATTACGGGCCGGGGTTCCGGTTCAGGATATGGAGATGTGGCAGTTCCATCCGACAGGGATTGCCGGAGCCGGCGTGCTGGTCACCGAAGGGTGCCGGGGTGAGGGCGGGTATCTGCTGAATAAGCATGGTGAGCGTTTTATGGAGCGCTACGCCCCGAATGCCAAAGATCTGGCCGGACGGGATGTGGTCGCCCGTTCAATGATGATCGAAATTCGCGAGGGACGAGGTTGTGATGGCCCATGGGGTCCTCACCTGAAGCTGAAACTGGACCACCTGGGGAAAGAGGTGCTGGAATCACGGCTACCGGGGATCCTTGAGTTGTCACGGACATTTGCCCATGCCGACCCTGTGAAGGAACCGATTCCGGTGATCCCGACCTGCCATTATATGATGGGAGGCATCCCGACCCGGGTCACCGGTCAGGCGCTGACCATTGATGCAGACGGTAATGATAAAGTGATCCCCGGGTTGTTTGCGGTCGGGGAAATCGCCTGCGTTTCGGTTCATGGGGCTAACCGTCTGGGCGGAAACTCGTTGCTGGACCTGGTGGTGTTCGGACGCGCCGCCGGTCTTCACTTGTCAGAATCGATTGCCGAACAGGGCCCGCTGACAGAGGCGACAGACGAGGAAATCACTGCGGCACTGGCCCGCTATCAGCGCTGGGATAACAACACCACCGGTGAAGATCCTGCCCAAATCCGTAAAGCCTTACAGCAATGTATGCAGCACAATTTCTCGGTGTTCCGCGAAGGCGAAGCGATGGCTAAAGGGCTTGAAGAATTAAAAGCTATCCGCGAACGGCTGAAATCCGCCCGTCTCGATGATCGTTCACCGGATTTTAATACCCAGCGGGTAGAGTGTCTGGAACTGGATAACCTGATGGAAACCGCCTATGCCACGGCCATGGCTGCGAACTATCGCACCGAAAGCCGCGGAGCGCACAGCCGTTTTGACTTCCCGGATCGCGATGACGAGAACTGGCTTTGCCACAGCCTCTATTTACCGGATAACGAAAGCATGACGCGGCGTACAGTGAATATGCAACCTAAGTTACGTGCGGCGTTTCCGCCAAAAGTACGTACCTATTAACCGGCGGAGAGAGACAAATGAAACTTGAGTTTTCTGTTTACCGGTACAACCCGGAAGTCGATGATGCTCCACGGATGCAGGACTACACTCTGGAGGCGGAAGAAGGGCGGGATATGATGCTGCTGGATGCGTTGATCCTGCTGAAAGAGCAGGACCCGACCCTGGTCTTTCGTCGCTCCTGCCGTGAGGGGGTCTGTGGCTCAGACGGCCTGAATATGAACGGTAAAAACGGTCTGGCCTGTATTACCCCGGTGTCGGCACTCCGGGGTAAGGGGAAAATTGTGGTCCGCCCTTTACCGGGGCTGCCGGTGATCCGTGACCTGGTGGTCGATATGGGGCAGTTTTATGCTCAGTATGAAAAAATTAAACCTTATCTGCAGAGCAATGACAACAATCCGCCCGCCCGCGAAAACCTGCAATCTCCGGAAGAACGGGCACATCTGGACGGGCTGTATGAATGTATTTTATGTGCCTGTTGTTCGACGTCGTGTCCGTCTTTCTGGTGGAATCCGGACAAGTTTATCGGTCCGGCCGGTTTGCTGGCAGCGTATCGTTTCCTGATCGACAGCCGGGATACCGAAACCGATGCCCGGCTGGACAATCTGGATGATGCTTTCAGCGTCTTCCGCTGCCACAGCATCATGAACTGTGTCAGCGTCTGTCCGAAAGGGTTGAACCCGACTAAAGCCATTGGTCATATTAAGTCGATGTTATTGCAACGCAACGCCTGATCCCTTGTACCGGGGGATACCTTCCCCCGGCAGGGAGTCACACGGGTAAGCGGGGATCTGTCATCACCTGGACGGTTTTCTCTTACCGGGATATCTCTGACCTGTCATGAAAATGACATTTGCGGGCTTACTTTGCCGGTAAGCCCCCCTTTCAGGTGAGAGAATCTTGCATGCTGTACCGTGTTTAATGATATAAAACAAGGTGATGATTGCGGGCATGACACGGGGTCAATGTCTGAACAGGCCGGGCCGTAGGGAATGTCACTGCATCAACAGAAGATAGGGAAATCTGAGGGAATGGCATTCATTGACCTATGCACTGTCCCGGAATATCCGTGTAAACGGCAACAATAACAACCAAAAGCATGAAAATGCTTAAGGGATCACCATGCAGAACAACGCAATGAAGCCCTGGCTGGACTCCTCCTGGCTGGCAGGAGCTAACCAGTCTTACATAGAACAATTGTATGAGGACTTCCTCATCGATCCTGCCTCCGTCGAGCCGGTCTGGCGGGAAATATTCGAACAATTCCCGGCGAATGATCTCCGTCAGGAGCAGTTCCATTCCACGACCCGTGAATATTTTCGTCGCCTGGCAAAAGATTCGACCCGCTATACGTCATCGGTCACTGATCCGGCCGTGAATTCCCGTCAGGTCAAAGTACTGCAACTGATTAATGCCTTCCGCTTTCGTGGTCATCAGCAGGCCAGACTCGACCCTCTGGGGCTCTGGAAACAGGAGCCGGTACCGGATCTTGATCCTGCCTTTCATGATCTGACGGCCGATGATTTTCAGGAAAGTTTTAATGTCGGCTCTTTTGCCATCGGCAAAGAGACCATGAAACTGGCCGACCTGTATGAAGCACTGAAGCAAACGTATTGCGGTTCGATCGGTGCGGAATATATGCACATCAACAACACCGAAGAAAAACGCTGGATCCAGCAGCGACTGGAATCGGTGGTCGGGCGTGCCAGTTTCTCCGTTCAGGAAAAGAAAGAATTCCTTAAAGAGCTGACGGCGGCTGAAGGGATCGAGAAATATCTGGGGGCCAAATTCCCCGGCGCTAAGCGCTTTTCTCTGGAAGGCGGGGATGCATTGATCCCGATGCTGCGCGAGATTATCCGTCACTCCGGAAAAAACGGTACCCGTGAAGTCGTACTGGGTATGGCCCACCGCGGACGGCTTAATGTTCTGATTAATGTGCTGGGTAAGAAAACCCAGGACCTGTTCGATGAGTTTGCCGGTAAGCACAAAGAATCACTGGGGACCGGGGATGTAAAATATCACATGGGCTTTTCCTCGGATGTGGAAACCGCGGGCGGTCTGGTGCATCTGGCCCTGGCGTTTAACCCGTCTCACCTGGAAATTGTCAGCCCGGTGGTCATGGGGTCGGTCAGAGCAAGGCTGGACAGGCTGAATGAACGTTCTCACGATCAGGTGTTACCGGTCACCATTCATGGTGATGCGGCGATCACCGGCCAGGGGGTCGTCCAGGAAACCCTGAATATGTCCCAGGCCAGGGGCTATGAAGTGGGGGGGACCGTCCGGATTGTTATCAATAACCAGGTCGGTTTCACCACCTCGAATCCGCTGGATGCCCGTTCAACACCCTACTGTACCGACATCGGCAAAATGGTGCTGGCCCCGATCTTCCATGTGAATGCCGACGATCCTGAAGCCGTTGCTTTTGTGACCCGGCTGGCCCTGGATTACCGGAATACTTTCAAACGTGATGTATTTATCGATCTGGTCTGTTATCGCCGTCATGGCCACAATGAAGCCGATGAGCCAAGTGCGACTCAGCCGGTGATGTATAAACAGATCAAAAAACACCCGACCCCGCGTAAAATCTATGCCGATCGCCTGCAGGAAGAAGAGGTGATCAGCAGTGCGGATGCCACCGAGATGGTCAATCTGTACCGGGATGCGCTGGATGCCGGGGAATGTGTGGTCGACGAATGGCGGCCAATGTCCCTTAACTCCTATACCTGGTCACCGTACCTGAATCATGAGTGGGACGAGAGCTATCCGGCACAGGTCGGGATGAAACGTCTGCAGGAGCTGGCGCGGCGTATCAGTCAGGTCCCTGAGGGGATCGAGGCGCAATCGCGGGTACAAAAAATTTACCGTGACCGCCAGGAAATGGCCGAAGGCAGTAAATTATTCGACTGGGGCGGCGCGGAAAATCTGGCGTACGCGACGCTGGTGGATGAAGGCGTGCCTATCCGTCTTTCCGGGGAAGATACCGGGCGAGGGACCTTTTTCCACCGTCATGCAGTGATCCATAATCAGACCAACGGTTCAACCTACACTCCGTTACAGCATATCCATAACGGACAGGGAGAGTTCAGGGTCTGGGACTCTGTACTGTCAGAAGAAGCGGTACTGGCCTTTGAATATGGTTATGCCACTGCCGAACCCAGGACACTGACCATCTGGGAAGCTCAGTTCGGTGATTTCGCGAACGGCGCTCAGGTCGTGATTGACCAGTTCATCAGTTCCGGTGAACAGAAATGGGGCCGTATGTGTGGCCTGGTCATGTTATTACCGCATGGCTATGAAGGTCAGGGACCGGAGCACTCCTCTGCCCGTCTGGAACGTTATCTGCAGCTTTGCGCAGAACAGAATATGCAGGTGTGTGTTCCTTCCACCCCGGCCCAGGTCTATCACATGCTTCGCCGCCAGGCTCTGCGGGGGATGCGCCGGCCACTGATTGTTATGTCACCGAAGTCACTGTTACGTCACCCGCTGGCGGTTTCTACCCTTGATGAACTGGCATCAGGTCAGTTTATGCCAGCGATAGGCGAAATCGATCCGTTGCCGGCAGAGACTATCCGCCGTGTGGTGATGTGTTCCGGTAAAGTGTATTACGATCTGCTGGAACAGCGCCGTAAAAAGGGTCAGCAGGATGTGGCTATCCTCCGAATCGAGCAGCTCTATCCGTTCCCGCACCAGGTGGTTCAGGAACTCCTGCAGCCGTATTCACATGTCACTGATTTTGTCTGGTGTCAGGAAGAACCACTGAATCAGGGGGCCTGGTATTCCAGTCAGCATAATTTCCGTGAAGTTGTACCGCAGGGATCGTCACTGCACTACGCCGGCAGACCGGCATCCGCCTCACCGGCTGTGGGGTATATGTCGGTTCACCAGCAGCAGCAGCAGCAGCTGGTAAATGATGCGCTGAACGTTGATTGATTATAAGGAAAGAAAATGAGTAGCTTAGATATTCTCGTTCCCGATTTGCCTGAATCTGTTGCCGATGCCACCGTGGCGACCTGGCACAAGAAACCCGGTGACAGTGTCCTGCGTGATGAGGTGCTGGTTGAGATTGAAACCGACAAAGTCATCCTTGAAGTGCCTGCAGTTGCCGATGGTGTGCTGGACGCGGTACTGGAAGATGAAGGTGCGACCGTCATTTCCCGACAGTTGCTGGGGCGCCTGAAAGAGAGCGATAGCAGCGGCAAAGCATCGGATATTAAAACAGAGGCGAAAGAGTCAACGCCGGCACAACGTCAGAATGCGTCGCTGGAAGAAGAGTCCAATGATGCGCTGAGCCCGGCTATCCGCCGGTTGATCGCTGAACATTCACTGGATCCGGCGAAAATCACTGGCAGTGGAGTCGGGGGACGTCTGACCCGGGAAGACGTCGAAAAACATCTGGCAGCACAACCGAAAGCCGCCGCGTCTCCGGCAGCGGAGTCAGCCGCGGCACCTGCCATAAGCAACCGCAGTGAAAAACGTGTACCGATGACGCGTTTACGTAAGCGTGTGGCTGAACGTCTGCTGGAAGCTAAAAACAGCACCGCCATGCTGACGACATTTAATGAAGTCAACATGAAGCCGATCATGGATCTCCGGAAGCAATATGGCGAAGCGTTTGAGAAGCGCCATGGCGTCCGCCTCGGGTTTATGTCTTTCTACCTGAAAGCCGTTGTGGAAGCGCTAAAACGTTACCCGGAAGTGAATGCCTCTATTGATGGTGATGATGTGGTTTACCACAATTACTTCGATATCAGCATTGCGGTCTCAACACCTCGCGGACTGGTGACACCGGTCCTGAAAGACGTTGACGCCCTGAGCATGGCAGACATTGAGAAGAAAATTAAAGAGCTGGCCGTGAAGGGACGTGATGGCAAGCTGACCGTTGAGGAACTGACCGGCGGGAACTTTACTATCACTAACGGCGGCGTGTTCGGTTCGCTGATGTCGACACCGATCATCAACCCGCCGCAGAGCGCTATTCTCGGTATGCATGCGATTAAAGATCGTCCGATGGCGGTCGGGGGTCAGGTCGTGATCCTGCCAATGATGTATCTGGCGCTTTCCTATGATCACCGTTTAATCGATGGCCGTGAATCCGTCGGATATCTGGTGGCTATCAAAGAGATGCTTGAAGATCCGGCCCGTTTATTACTGGATGTCTGATTTTTCACCAGGCGTACGCAGGTACGCCTGACTTTAATTCTTTTCTGAACTGAATGGATAGCACATCATGAATCTACATGAATATCAGGCTAAACAACTGTTTGCCCGGTACGGCCTGCCTGCACCTGTCGGTTATGCCTGTACCACCCCGCGTGAAGCTGAAGAAGCGGCATCGAAGATCGGTGCAGGTCCCTGGGTAGTGAAATGCCAGGTCCATGCCGGTGGCCGCGGTAAAGCGGGTGGCGTCAAGGTAGTGAAGAGTAAAGAAGAGATCCGTGCCTTTGCTGAGAACTGGTTAGGTAAGTCGCTGGTGACGTATCAGACCGATGAAAACGGTCAGCCGGTTAATCAGATTCTGGTTGAAGCCGCCACAGATATTGCTAACGAGCTCTACCTGGGGGCCGTGGTCGATCGCAGCAGTCGCCGCGTCGTATTTATGGCATCCACCGAAGGTGGCGTGGAAATCGAAAAAGTGGCGGAAGAAAGCCCGCACCTGATTCACAAAATGGCGCTCGATCCGCTGACCGGGCCACAGCCGTATCAGGGGCGTGAACTGGCCTTTAAGCTCGGACTGAAAGGAAAACAGGTCAGTCAGTTTGCCAAAATTTTTATGGGGCTGGCCACGCTGTTCCTGGAACGCGACCTGGCGTTAGTCGAAATTAATCCGCTGGTGATTACCACGACCGATGACCTGATTTGTCTGGATGGCAAACTGAGCATCGACAGTAATGCGCTGTTCCGCCAGCCGGAATTACGCGAGATGCATGACCCAAGTCAGGAAGATGCCAGAGAAGCCCGTGCTGCGCAGTGGGAACTCAATTATGTTGCACTGGACGGAAACATTGGCTGTATGGTCAATGGCGCAGGCCTGGCGATGGGGACCATGGATATCGTTAAACATCATGGTGGCCAGCCGGCGAACTTCCTGGATGTTGGCGGCGGTGCGACCAAAGAGCGTGTGACCGAAGCGTTTAAAATCATTCTCTCTGACGATGCCGTAAAAGCGGTATTTGTGAATATTTTCGGGGGCATTGTCCGTTGCGACCTGATTGCTGACGGCATTATCGGCGCAGTGGCTGAAGTGGGTGTCAATGTGCCGGTGGTGGTGCGTCTGGAAGGTAATAACGCAGAATCTGGCGCCAAAAAACTGGCTGAGAGTGGTTTGAATATTATCGCAGCAACCAGTCTGACTGACGCGGCACAACGCGTGGTTGCAGCGGCGGAGGGCAAATAATGTCAATTCTGATCGATAAAAATACCAAAGTCATCTGCCAGGGATTTACCGGCGGGCAGGGCACCTTCCATTCTGAACAGGCCATCGATTACGGAACACAAATGGTCGGCGGCGTGACGCCGGGCAAGGGCGGGACAACGCACCTCGGGTTGCCGGTCTTTAATACTGTGCGTGAAGCTGTAGAGCAAACCGGTGCCACCGCGTCGGTAATTTATGTGCCGGCGCCGTTCTGTAAAGACAGTATCCTTGAGGCCATTGATGCCGGTATCAAACTGATTATCACCATTACGGAAGGGATCCCGACGCTGGATATGCTGACCGTGAAGGTGAAACTGGATGAAGCGGGTGTCCGGATGATCGGGCCTAACTGCCCGGGCGTCATCACCCCCGGGGAATGTAAAATCGGGATTATGCCGGGCCACATTCATAAGCCAGGTCGTGTCGGCATCGTTTCCCGTTCCGGCACCCTGACCTATGAGGCCGTAAAACAGACCACCGATATCGGTTATGGTCAGTCCACCTGCGTCGGTATCGGGGGCGACCCGATCCCGGGGTCCAGCTTTATTGATATTCTGGGCCTGTTTGAAAAAGACCCGCAGACCGAAGCGATTGTGATGATTGGTGAAATAGGTGGCAGTGCCGAGGAAGAGGCCGCGGCTTATATCAAAGATCATGTCACCAAACCGGTCGTCAGTTATATTGCCGGGGTCACCGCGCCGAAAGGAAAACGAATGGGGCATGCGGGTGCCATTATCGCCGGCGGTAAAGGCACTGCGGATGAAAAATTTGCGGCGCTGGAAGCGGCGGGGGTCAGGACAGTGCATAGTCTGGCCGATATTGGTGATGCCGTGAAATCTGTTTTACCTGCACGATAATAAGTTGCGTATTCCATCTTCCAGCCACCGGTCAGCCGGTGGCTTTTTTTTAGGGGAATTAACCCAGTCGTCTGCAGTCAGTCGCTTAGCTAATCTGAAATATAAGCATGCTATTGTTTATTATTTATATATGGGCTGTAAATTTTTTGTTTTCTGATCCCCCGGGGCAGACTACACTTACGACAAAACGATAAATATGACTTATTCGTTTCCGGCCATGGCCGACGCGCCAGGCCCCTTGTCTGCAATAACGGTCTGTGGCACCCCGGCGACCGGAACAGTCAGATAACCCCTGCCTTGCAGGTTTTTACATATCAAACATCTTCTCGGAAAATAACGATTCAGATCAATAAATGATGACTTATATCTATTTTATCCGCTGGATATAGTTAAGCGTTTAAGATTAAATTGCTCTGTGTCAATTTGGGGTTTTTCTTATTTTTTCTCTTTTTAACCGGAAGTTGAGAATCATCATTTGTTCACAATTCATTAACCATAATGAGATGTGAATAAATGGTTAAAGTCTGAGTTTTATCGGGGAATAGCAAAATACTATTCTGATTAGCGGATCAACTTTTTGCTAAAAGAAAGAAAATATAATTCACCGTGACAATTAACGACTTAGTCACTGAAGTCCTGAAATGATAACCGGACCTGTGAAGAGAGTTTTTTATTATAAGAGCAAGGAGTCAGGATGTTTGATATCGTCGAACTGTCTCGTCTACAGTTTGCCTTGACTGCAATGTACCACTTTCTGTTTGTGCCACTTACGCTCGGTATGGCGTTTTTGCTGGCCGTGATGGAAACGGTTTATGTATTGTCAGGTAAACAAATTTATAAAGATATGACCAAATTCTGGGGAAAACTCTTCGGAATTAACTTTGCCCTCGGTGTGGCCACCGGCCTGACGATGGAGTTCCAGTTCGGGACTAACTGGTCATACTATTCCCACTATGTCGGAGACATTTTCGGGGCTCCGCTGGCTATCGAAGGACTGATGGCATTCTTCCTGGAATCTACCTTTGTCGGTTTATTCTTCTTTGGCTGGGATCGTCTGGGAAAAGTTCAGCACCTGTCGGTGACCTGGCTGGTCGCCCTGGGGTCAAATATGTCCGCCTTATGGATCCTGGTGGCCAATGGCTGGATGCAAAACCCTGTCGCGTCCGTCTTTAACTATGAAACCATGCGTATGGAGATGGTCAGCTTCTCTCAGCTGGTCCTGAATCCGGTGGCGCAGGTGAAATTTGTGCATACCGTGGCGGCAGGTTATACCACCGGGGCGATGTTTATTCTGGGGATCAGCGCGTTTTACATGCTTAAAGGGCGTGATATGGCTTTTGCCAAACGCTCTTTTACCATCGCCGCCAGTTTCGGGATGGCCGCGGTACTGTCCGTGATCCTTCTGGGTGATGAGTCAGGGTATGAGATCGGTGATGTACAGAAAACCAAACTGGCCGCCATCGAGGCAGAATGGGATACTCAGCCGGCTCCGGCCTCATTCACCCTGTTCGGCATCCCCGATCAGGACCAGGAAACCAACCATTATGCTATCCGCATCCCTTATCTGCTTGGATTAATCGCCACCCGCTCCACGGACACGCCGGTGATTGGTCTGAAAGATTTGCTGGCTCAGCACGAGATTCGTATTCGTAACGGGATGAAAGCCTATGCCTTACTGAATGAACTGCGTGACGGCAGTAAAGATCCTGCGGTTATCGCAGCCTTTGATAAGTCGAAGAAAGACCTCGGCTATGGCTTGCTGCTGAAACGCTATACACCTAACGTCACAGATGCAACAGAAGCCCAGATTGAAAAAGCCACCCGGGATTCTATCCCACGTGTCGCGCCACTGTATTTTGCTTTCCGCATCATGGTGCTGTGTGGTGTTCTGTTACTGGCGGTGATTGCGCTTTCCTTCTTCAGCGTGCTGCGTAACCGTGTCGGGAAAAGCCGCTGGCTGATGAAAGCCGCACTGTATGGCATCCCGCTGCCGTGGATTGCTGTGGAAGCCGGCTGGTTTGTGGCGGAATACGGGCGTCAGCCGTGGGCTATCGGTGAAGTGTTACCGACCGCTGTGGCTAACTCATCGCTGACGGCAGGTGACCTGCTGTTCTCAATGGGGCTGATTTGCGGTCTGTATACCTTGTTCCTGATTGCTGAAATGTATCTGATGTTTAAGTTTGCTCGCCTGGGGCCAAGCAGTCTGAAAACCGGTCGTTATCATCATGAACAACTGGCCGCACCGTCGCAGCTGACACATTAATTCAGGGGGCACATATGTTTGATTATGAAGTTCTGCGCTTTGTCTGGTGGCTGCTTATCGGTGTCTTACTGATAGGTTTTGCGGTCACCGACGGGTTTGATATGGGTGTCGGTATGCTGTGCCGTATTATCGGCCGCACGGATACCGAACGCCGCATTATGATAAACAGTATTGCGCCGCACTGGGACGGCAACCAGGTCTGGCTGATCACCGCGGGCGGGGCGCTGTTCGCTGCCTGGCCAACGGTCTATGCAGCCGCTTTCTCCGGTTTCTATATTGCTATGATTCTGGTGCTGGCCTCTCTGTACTTCCGTCCTATCGGCTTTGATTATCGCTCGAAACTGGGTGACAGCCGCTGGCGGGGAATGTGGGACTGGGGGATCTTTATCGGCAGCTTTGTCCCGCCATTAGTTATTGGTGTCGCTTTCGGTAATTTACTGCAGGGTGTGCCTTTCCATATGGATGAGTACCTTCGCCTGTTCTATACCGGTAACTTCTTTATGCTGCTGAATCCTTTTGCCTTACTGGCCGGGATTGTCAGCCTGACGATGATCCTTGCCCAGGGTGCCGCCTATTTACAGATGCGTACAACAGGTGAACTTCACCTGCGTACCCGCCGGGTGACGCAGATTGCGACACTGGTCATGATGGTCTGCTTTATCCTGGCCGGTATCTGGGTCGCCTACGGTATTGAAGGTTATGTACTGAAAAGCGTCATTGACCATCACGCAGCTTCTGACCCGATCGGTAAAGATGTTGTCCGTGAGACGGGTGCCTGGATGGTGAATTTCAGAGAGTCTCCGGTGTTATGGGTATTCCCTGTCCTGGGCGTTGTATTACCGTTACTGACCGTGCTGTTCTCAGGTAAGAACAAGGGTGCGCTGGCATTTATCAGCTCGTCACTGACCATCGCTTGCGTCATTATGACGGCCGGTATTGCGATGTTCCCGTTCATTATGCCTTCGGTGACCAACCCGGGCATGAGCCTGACGATGTGGGATGCCACCTCGAGCCTGCGTACGCTGACGACGATGACATTTGCCGCGATAATCTTCGTACCTATCATTCTGGCCTACACCGCCTGGTGCTATTACAAAATGTATGGTCGTATCACGAAAGAAGATATCGAACGTAACTCTCATTCATTATATTAATCAGGAAGGTCAATTATGTGGTATTTTGCCTGGATCCTCGGCACGCTTCTGGCCTGTTCTTTCGGTGTCATGGCTGCACTGGCCTTTGAGAATGCCAATAAAGATAACGAGAGTGATCCGTCCTGATGGCCGGTATTATTCACCGGATCTATCAGCTGACCGATAAGGGCCCCTTGCGGGCCCTTTCGCTGATCCTCGCGCTGCTGGTGGCCGGATGTGTGATGTGGGACCCGACCCGTTTTTCTGTCGTTCCTCCTCCCTATATCCTGTGGTGGGGACTGGCGCTTATCTGGTCTGTCTGTACCGGCGTCATTCATGGGAGCGGTTTACGCCTGCAAAAAACCTGCTGGCAGGGAATTTTTAGCCCTCTGCTGGCGTGGCTTATTTTGTTCCCTGCGATTATCTGCTATTTTTGTGCGACTCGCTGAGTCAGCTGAAACAGTCATCTTAGGTCCGTCGACCCGGAACTCCCCTGAAAGTCTCCCTTTCAGGGGAGTTTTTTGTGGTCAGCCGGAATCCGGGCGGTCTGCTACGTATTCTGAGTGCGTTAAAAGGTAAAAAAAGTTAAGTGTTTGTCAGGTTGTACACTGAAACCGGTGCAGGTTGTGTCAGAAGGCATAATTATTTTCTCCGCTCAGTGTTGTCCCATTCCAAAGGCGATTTCTCTTGCGTATAGTAGGCTGGTTTAAAATTAATGCCGGGATGCAGAGTGAGTCACTTTCAGTTTCAATGGCCGGTCAGGGTCTACTACGAAGACACCGATGCCGGGGGCGTTGTTTATCACGCCAGCTATATTGCTTTCTATGAACGGGCACGTACCGAAGCATTGCGCCAGTGTGGTTTTACGCAGCAGACGCTGTTAGAACAGCAGGTGGCATTCGTGGTACGGCGTATGACGGTGGACTATATTGCTGCCGCAAAACTTGATGACTTGCTGCACGTTGAGAGCGAAGTCAGCGAGACAGGGCGGGTCACAATGACATTCCGTCAACGTATCGTGAATAGTGAAGGCAAAATTATTAACGAAGCTGAAGTGCTGATTGCCTGTATCAACATACATCGTATGAAGCCAATTGCGCTTCCTAAGTCTATTGTCGCGGAGTTCAAGCAGTGACTGACATGAACATCCTTGATTTGTTCCTGAAGGCGAGCCTTCTGGTCAAATTCATTATGTTGATTTTGATTGTGTTTTCTATCGCCTCCTGGGCCATCATTATTCAACGTACACGCATCCTGAATGCTGCAGGCCGTGAGGCCGAAGCCTTTGAAGATAAGTTCTGGTCTGGTGTGGATCTTTCACGTCTTTATCAGGAAAGTCAGGGGCGCCGCGATGAGCTTAGCGGCTCTGAGCAGATTTTTTATGCAGGCTTTAAAGAATTTGCCAGATTACACCGTGTGAATAACCATGCGCCAGAGGCTGTCGTGGAAGGTGCCAGCCGGGCCATGCGTATCTCGATGAACCGTGAACTGGAAAGTCTGGAAAACCATATTCCTTTCCTGGGAACCGTAGGCTCCATCAGTCCCTATATCGGTCTGTTTGGTACGGTCTGGGGAATTATGCATGCTTTTATCGCCCTGGGCGCCGTCAAGCAGGCAACACTTCAGATGGTTGCTCCCGGAATAGCAGAGGCATTGATTGCTACCGCTATCGGCCTGTTTGCGGCAATCCCGGCAGTGATGGCGTATAACCGTCTGAATCAGCGGGTGAATAAGCTGGAGCAGGGCTACGATAACTTTACCGAAGAGTTTACCGCTATCCTGCATCGCCAGGCATTCACCAGCGATAGTTCTAAGTAAGCAGAGGTTGACTCATGGCCAGAACGCGTGGTCGCGCTCGTCGCGAACTGAAGTCTGAGATAAACATTGTCCCGCTGCTGGATGTACTGTTGGTGCTGCTGCTGATTTTTATGGCCACGGCACCGATTATTACCCAGAGTGTCAATGTCGACCTGCCGGATGCAACAGATTCAAAAACAGTGTCAACGGATGATAATCCGCCGGTCATTGTTGAAGTCTCCGGCGTGGGGCAATACAGCATTGTTGAAGATCATCAGCGACTGGAGCAATTACCTCCGGAACAGATCATCAGTGAAGCACAACGTCGTCTTCAGGAGAATCCTAAGTCGGTGTTTTTAATCGGGGGAGCGAAAGACGTGCCTTATGATGAAATTATCAAAGCACTGAATTTACTCCATCAGGCGGGTGTTAAGTCAGTTGGCCTGATGACGCAGCCGATTTAAGTTTAATCCGTTTTTGGGAACCGAGAGTGTCGAAGGCAACCGAGCAAAACGATAAATTAAAGCGCGCGATTATCATTTCGGTGATTCTGCATATCATATTGATTGCAATACTGATTATAAGCTCGCTGAATGAAAATATCGAAACCAGTGGTGGCGGTGGCGGCAGCGATATCGATGCAGTCATGGTGGACCCGGGGGCGGTGGTTGAACAGTACAACCGCGAGAATGAGCAGCAGAGCGCCAGTCAGCCCTCACAACAGCAACAGCCAAATGCCACACCTTCACAGGACGACGCGAAGGAAGAACAGCAACAGGATGCTGATGCAGATGCGAAAGCCGAACAGGCGAAAGCTGTAGCTGCTGAGGCGCAAGCAAAAGCCGCGCAACAGGCAAAAGCAGCCGCAGAAGCCGCACAAGCGAAAGCCGAGGCTGCAGCACAAGCCCGGGCAGATCAGCAGGCGAAAGCTGCGGCCGCCGAAGCGAAGGCTCAGGCAGACCAGCAGGCGAAAGCCGCTGCCGCCGAAGCGAAGGCTCAGGCAGACCAGCAGGCGAAAGCCGCGGCCGCCGAAGCGAAGGCTCAGGCAGAGCAACAGGCGAAAGCCGCGGCCGCCGAAGCGAAAGCTCAGGCAGAGCAACAGGCGAAAGCCGCTGCTGCCGAAGCGAAGGCTCAGGCAGAGCAACAGGCTAAAGCAGACGCTGCAGCCGCAGCTGCGAAAGCAAAAGCGGAACAGCAGGCGAAAGCTCAGGCGGCTGCCGAAGCTAAAGAAAAGGCGGAACAGCAGGCGAAAGCTCAGGCGGCTGCCGAAGCTAAAGAAAAGGCGGAACAGCAGGCGAAAGCTCAGGCGGCTGCCGAAGCTAAAGAAAAAGCGGAACAGCAGGCGAAAGCTCAGGCGGCTGCTGAAGCTAAAGAAAAGGCGGAACAGCAGGCGAAAGCCAAAGCAGCCGCGGAAGCCAAAGCCAAAGCAGCAGCAGATGCTAAAGCCAAAGCCGCAGCGGAAGCCAAAGCCAAAGCCGCAGCAGATGCTAAAGCTGCCGCCAGAGCCAAAGCGGCTGCAGCAAAAAATTCCAGTGAAGTGGATGATTTACTGGGAGGTTTAGCGTCCGGTAAGAATGCACCTAAATCAGGCAAAAACGCAGGTGCGTCTGCCGCAGGGCAGGGTAACCAGCGTAAATCCGGCGCATCCGGAGCGGCTATCCAGAGCTATATCGGTCAGGTTCAGGGGGCTATCCAGAGTAAGTTTTACGACTCTGATAACTATGCCGGAAAAACCTGTGATGTGCACATTAAGCTGGCTCCTGACGGGTTATTGATCTCAGCAACGCCGGCGGGCGGAGATCCTGCATTGTGTCAGGCCGCGATCACCGCTGCAAGAATGGCGCATATTCCGAAACCGCCAAGCCAGGATGTCTGGCAGGCAGTGAAAGATGCGACACTGGAGTTTAAACCTTAACCGTGTCTCCGGCGTAAGTATCGTCTATGCTAGGTATAGCAGGCGGTACTTACGCCAGACAATTACCGGAATTTATACGAATTATCATGGGCGTGAGTTCAGATAAGGGAGAGAAGATGAAGCAGGCATTTCGTATAACGTTAGGTGTATTTTTACTATTATGGGCGGTGGTTTCGCAGGCCGAAGTCCGCATTGAAATCACCCAGGGGGTAAATACTGCACGTCCTATCGGTGTCGTGCCTTTCCAGTGGACAGGCTCAGGCCCTGCGCCGGCAGATATTGGTGGTATTATTGCCGCAGATTTACGCAACAGTGGTAAATTTAACCCGTTGGATCGTTCACGTTTACCACAGCAGCCAACCACCGCTCAACAGGTTCAGCCTGCCGCGTGGTCTGCGTTAGGTATTGATGCTGTGGTTGTGGGGCAGATCCAGGCGAATGCCGATGGCAGCTATCAGATCTCTTATCAACTGGTCGATACCGCCGGTTCCCCGGGCACCGTCATGTCACAGAACAGTTATAAAGTGACTAAGCAGTGGTTACGCTATGCGGCGCACACAGCCAGCGATGAAGTGTTCCAGAAACTGACCGGCATTAAAGGGGCATTCCGCACACGCATCGCTTACGTGGTTGAGACCAACGGCGGACAGTTCCCGTATGAACTGCGCGTATCCGATTACGATGGTTACAACCAGTTTGTGGTCCATCGGTCACCGGAACCTCTGATGTCACCGGCCTGGTCTGCGGATGGTAATCAGCTGGCTTATGTGTCCTTTGAAACCGGACGTTCAGCACTGGTTGTACAGAACCTGTCGAACAGTTCTATCCGTACTATCGCTGATTTCCCGCGCCATAATGGGGCTCCGGCGTTTTCTCCGGACGGTAAAAAACTGGCATTTGCCTTGTCCAAGACCGGCAGTCTGAACCTGTATGTGATGGACCTGGCGTCCGGACAAATTCGTCAGCTGACCAATGCGCGCTATAACAACACCGAACCGACCTGGTTCCCGGACAGTGAAACACTGGCCTATACGTCGGATCAGGCAGGACGTCCGCAAATTTATAAAATGAATATTAACGGTGGTACTCCGCAACGCATCACCTGGCAGGGTGGTCAGAACCAGGATGCGGATGTTTCATCGGATGGTAAATTTATGGTGATGGTCAGTACCGCAAGCGGTGCACAACATATCACTAAACAGGATCTGGAGACGGGAGCCGTTCAGCAATTAACGGACACGTATCTGGATGAGACGCCAAGTCTTGCACCTAACGGCACAATGGTTATCTATGGCTCGACTGAGGGCTATAACTCCGTATTGCAGTTGGTTTCAACTGACGGGCGTTTCAAAGCGCGTCTTCCGGCGACTGATGGACAGGTATCTTCGCCTGCCTGGTCTCCGTATATGTGATGCATGTGTAAATATGTATGGCAAACAATAATAGGGTGTTGAAATGCAACTGAATAAAATGCTGAAAGGCCTCATGCTGGCCCTGCCTGTACTGGCTGTTGCGGCTTGTAGCTCGCACAAAAATAACAATGACCAAAGTGGCTCAACTACCGGTGCTGATAGCGCTTACGGTAGCGGCCAGAACGGTGGCAATATGTCTTCTGATGAACAAGCGCGTATGCAAATGCAGCAGCTTCAGCAGAATAATATTGTCTACTTTGGCCTGGACAAATATGACATCCAGCCTGAGTATGCAGCAATGCTGGATCAGCACGCGAACTTCCTGCGTAGCAACCCGTCTTACAAAGTGACTATCGAAGGCTTTGCGGACGAACGTGGTACTCCGGAATACAACATCGCCCTGGGCGAACGTCGTGCTAACGCTGTTGAAATGTACCTGCAAGGCAAAGGCGTATCTGCTGACCAGATGTCTATCGTGTCTTACGGTAAAGAAAAACCTGCAGTACTGGGCCACGACGAAGCCGCATGGGCTAAAAACCGTCGCGCCGTACTGGTGTACTAAGAGAGTCATATGATTAGTAACTTCAGACGTCATGCACTGAGTCTGTCGTTACTGATTGGTGTAGCGGCCGTTCCGGCCGCTTTTGCACAGGCGTCAATCAGTAGCGTTGGCTCTGGCTCGGTAGAAGACCGGGTCACCACCCTCGAACGTATTTCCAATGCACAGTCACAACTTATGCAGCAGTTGCAGCAGCAGCTGAATGATACCCAAAGTGATATTGACTCTCTGCGTGGACAGATTCAGGAAAACAGTTATCAGCTCAACCAGGTGGTTGAACGGCAGAAACAGATCTATCAGCAGATAGATGCGCTGAGCAGCAATAATACCTCTCAGGCGACCCCCGCAAATACTGACAGTGCTGGCTCTACGGCGACGTCTGCACCCGCCAGTGCTCCGGCAGCGGCTGCCAGCCCGGCCGCACAGTCAGGAGATGAAAACTCCGACTACAATGCCGCCATTGACCTTATTCTGAAACAGAAGAAGTTTGATCAGGCAATCTCTGCATTGCAGACGTGGGTAAAAAAATATCCTGACTCAACGTACCAGCCGAATGCCAATTACTGGCTGGGGCAGTTGTATTACAACAAAGGTCAGCTGGACGATTCTGCGTACTATTTCGCGACCGTGGTCAAAAATTACCCTAAATCACCTAAAGCCCCGGAAGCCTTATTTAAGGTCGGTGTTGTGATGCAGGATAAAAAAGATACCGCGAAAGCGAAGGCTGTATTTGAACAGGTGACGAAACTTTACCCCGGCACAGTATCGGCCAGGGATGCAAAAAAACGACTGGCAGCCGTTCAGTAACTAGCGGATCCACCCGTAATCGTGCGATTTATGGGCGTAGCGGGTGAAAGCTAAGCAACCAGTCAGTTATTTTTCAAATAAGAGTTGCGCTACCCAGTTAAATCAGTAATATATGCCGCCGTTGCCGGGTGATAAGCGATATGCATTCGGTGGCGGTAAAAGAGGGTCGTTAGCTCAGTTGGTAGAGCAGTTGACTTTTAATCAATTGGTCGCAGGTTCGAATCCTGCACGACCCACCATCTTTCTGTTGTGAAGGGTGGGGGTGATAACCTCTTTTATTTGTTTTGTGGCTGACGGGTCGTTAGCTCAGTTGGTAGAGCAGTTGACTTTTAATCAATTGGTCGCAGGTTCGAATCCTGCACGACCCACCATTCATCTGATGAATACATCGACACAAAGCAACCCGCGAGGGGTCGTTAGCTCAGTTGGTAGAGCAGTTGACTTTTAATCAATTGGTCGCAGGTTCGAATCCTGCACGACCCACCACTCTTTAAGCGATAACTTAAAGAACCTCTCGGAGAAAGATTCGCTAAGGGAATATCCCGCGAGGGGTCGTTAGCTCAGTTGGTAGAGCAGTTGACTTTTAATCAATTGGTCGCAGGTTCGAATCCTGCACGACCCACCAATTTCAGGAAAAAGCCCCCTCAGGGGGCTTTTTTCGTTTCTGCCCCCGGGGATCCTACCGGTCATTCAGCTGGCGGGTCTTGCGCTGCGATCTGTGGCCGCCGCAGAGCCGGCATCCGTTTCTGCAACTCATATTCTCTCTGCAAAGCACACTGTCCCTCAACGGCAGGTTCAGCGGGGTATTACGGGTATAATCGCGCAGGCTCGGGCGTTTCTGTGGTGACAGCACGCTGCTCTCCGGCCGGAACAGAATCTAATACACAGGCAAATTCCCCGGCCCGGAAAATCCTCTCTCAGGAGGGGGCCTGCTTTTCACGCTGAATCTCTTCGCGCTGTCGTGAAAATATCTGCCGGAAATCCGGGGGGAGTCGGGATAATGCGGAACCCGTACGGGTCACCGGCCTGTTTCTGCCAGCCTCCCTGTCGCTCAGGGGCCGCTAAGTCCGCGAATGAGTCTCTCCGTTAAGACTGTCCTCCGTGGCCGGGTATCTGCTGGCGGTCCTCCCTGTTATGGGCACTGTACAGATACCCTGCGGTCAGCAGGAAGGGGAGCACAGGGCCGGGAGTCCGTCCCTGCCTGACAACCCGTCGCCTGTGGAGAGAGGCTCTTTCGCCTCCGTCGCCGGAGCTGCGTTTATGGCTTTGCCGTCGCTTTCTTATTTTCTTCCGCCTGCCAGAGCAGCATGACGGCATAACTCCGCCAGGGGCTCCAGACCCGCGAGCGTTGTTCTGCAGCGCGCGGTGTCAGTCCGCCGAGGGCTTTACGCAGCGCAATGTCTTCTTTAGGAAACGCATCTGTCAGCGAAAAGGCCCGCATCGCAATATATTGTGCCGTCCAGGGGCCAATGCCGGGTAATTCAGTCAGCAGTTGCGGCCCCCGGGATTGTGGATCGTGTTGCAGTTCTCTGAACAGGCCGTTCCGGGTGGCATCCGCCAGCGCCAGAATCGCGTTGATGCGGCTTCCCACGATCCCCAGAGAGCCGATATCGTCCGCGGTCGCTCCGGTAAAATCCTCTGCTGTCGGCGCGAGGCGGCTTAGCTCAGGGAAGGGGGTAACCACCGGCTGTCCGAACCGGGCCGCCAGCCGCTGACTCAGTGTCGTCGCTGCCGCGACGGTGACCTGTTGCCCGAGGATAGCCCTGACTGCCAGTTCAAACGGGTCAAAGCAACCAGGCACCCGCAGACCGGGGCTTTTCAGAACCAATGGCGCCAGCAGAGGATCCCGGGACAAATGATCGGCTATCTGGTCCGGCCTCGCACTCAAATCAAAAAGTTGCCGCAACCGCTGCAATAACACCGGTAACACGGGGGTCAGTGAGTGGCTGAATTCTACCCTCAGACAATGTTGCCGGGGATCATCCCCCACGCGGATCCACCCCCGGCACTGGCCAATCGCCAGGGTGCGCAGGTAATACTCACCGTCTATCCACTCAACCTCTTTAATACTGCGCCTGGCGAGAAAACGGAGCAGGGCAGACCATGCAAAAGGCGGCCGATAAGATAACCGGACTTTTTCCGTCTGATGTTGCTGCGGGTCAGGCAGGGCAGGCAGACTTTTTCTGAAGGCTGTCGGGGCCAGATGATAATGTGTCACAAACGCGGAATTGAACTGACGGATACTGCCGAAGCCACTGCTAAATGCAATGGACGTCACCGGCAACCGGGTCTCGGTCAGCAATTGGCGGGCAAGTTTTAGTCGCCGGCTCTGACGTAACTCCTGCGGGCTTATCCCCAGTTGCTGATGCAGAATACGCCTGAACTGACGTTCACTGAGCGAAAAGCGTCTGGCTATTTCCGGCAGATGACTGTCGCTATCCAGCAGACCGGCTTCAATAGCATCAATGAATTGCTGGCAGAGTGAAGCCGCCTGGTCTATCGGTGCGTTGCCGGGGGCGAGCTCCGGCCGGCATCTCAGGCAGGGCCGGTAGCCGGCTTTTTCAGCCTGTTCAGCATAGCGAAAAAAATGACAATTTTTACGTAAGGGCTTACGCGCCGGGCAGACCGGCCGGCAGTAAATGCCGGTTGTCCGTACGGCGACATAAAATAGTCCATCAAACCGGCTGTCCCGGCTGACCATCGCCTGATAAGCACTCTCTTCATCATTCATGGTTCTCTCCTGTTCAGGCGCTCAGCGTATAAGTATAACGCCTGACTGGCTGGCGGTTTCCGGACAGGGAAACTAAATAATCCGCTGTCCGAAAACCGCCGGTGACCCGGCGCGAACGTGGCATAATGTTCAGCATCGTGCAGCGCAGGGAGATGTTATATGTACTATTACAGATTATTGCTGACACCGGTCGGTGAACTGACCCTGATTGCCGGGGAGCAGGGGCTGGCCGCTGTGGCCTGGGAAAATGAACGCCCTTCACGCATCCGGGCATTTCCTGAATTACGGGTCACGGATCATCCGGTGCTGGAACGGGCAGCACAACAGTTAACAGAATATTTTGACAGCCAGCGACAAACCTTTGATTTACCGCTACAGTTTGAAGGCACACCTTTCCAGTGCGAGGTATGGCAGGCATTGAGAGAAATTCCCTACGGTGAAACGCGGAGTTATCGTGAGATAGCCGGGCGTATCCATCGCCCGAAAGCCATGCGGGCGGTCGGCGCAGCCAATGGCAGAAATCCGCTATCGGTGATCGTTCCCTGTCACCGGGTCATTGGTGCCAACGGGAGTCTGACCGGTTTTGCCGGCGGACTGGAGGTTAAGCAGCAATTACTCTCGCTCGAGGCGAAGAATTACCTGACGGACGTCAGTTAATTCAGGAGATTCATTCCCGGGGCGGTGTTTAATTTATAAAACAAAACTGTGTTATCAGTAAATATTGTGGCATTATCCGGTTTCTTGGTTTTTTATAGTAAACAATCGGCGTCCGGCGTCACCCGGAGGAGAGAGGATGGATTTTTTCAGTATTAACCATTTGCTGGTTCATATTCCTATCGGCCGGGGAGGGTATAACCTCTCCTGGATTGAAGCGATAGGAACGCTCTGCGGTTTACTTTGTATCTGGCTGGCCAGTAAAGAAAAAATTATTAATTATCTTTTTGGCCTGATCAACGTCACTTTGTTTGCACTGATTTTCTTCCAGATCCAACTCTATTCCAGCCTGTTGCTGCAGATCTTCTTTTTCCTGGCCAATATTTATGGCTGGTATGCCTGGACCCGCCATGCGGCCGGCAGCGATCCCACCTTATCTGTCCGCTGGATGTCACGCCGACAGACACTGGTCTGGCTGGTCGTTGTGGTGATTGCTATCGGCTTACTGACCCGCTTTATTGACCCCGTTTTCGGCGCTCTGTCTGCCACCATGGTTAAGTTGCTTCAGCTGGCCGGTTTCAGTGTGTCGGTACCCCCGTTACAGCCGGACGCCTATCCGTTCTGGGATGCCTGCATGACCGTTCTGTCGGTGGTTGCGATGGTATTGATGACCCGTAAGTATGTGGAAAACTGGCTGCTATGGGTGGTGATCAATCTTATCAGTATCGGTGTCTTTGCCCTGCAAGGGGTGTATGCGATGTCTCTGGAGTATGTCGTACTGACCTTTATTGCTTTAAATGGTTGCCGTTTATGGATAGCCAGTGCGCGGGAACATCATTCCCGCGCGCTCAGCCGCCCTTAATGATGTAACGATCCCTCATAGTCCCGGGAGTGGTGGTGATCATCATTCCCGGACTCCGCTTCGGTGCCTAACTGACATTCCGGCTGCGTACATTCCTGATATTCCAGCTGTACCGTCGCATGGGTGATTGAATAATTTTCTTTAAGCCAGTTATGGATACGGCCGAGTAATGCATCCTGCTGGTAATTCGGGATAACTCTGGCATGCAGCGTCAGAAGCGTTTTTTCGCCCACCTGCCAGAGATGGACGTGATGCACATTACGTATTTCCGCAATATTCAGCGTCAGCTGCCGGCTGAGTTTATCAATATCAATGCTGGCCGGGGCATGTTCCAGCAGTTCACGCAGACTGTCGCGTATCAGTTGCCTGGCGCTATTCAGCACCAGCAGGGATACCAGAATCGACAAAATCGGATCAAAGGGTGTCCATCCGGTCCATAAGATCAGTAAGGCGGCAACAATCGCCCCGGCAGAGCCGAGCAGATCACCCAGCACATGCAGTGCCGCGGCCCGGACATTAAGATTTTCTTTTCCCTGCCCCTGCTTCAGAAGATAAAAACAGAGAATATTTGCCAGTAATCCGGCCACGGCAATCCCCAGCATCAGCCCGCCGGCCACCGGTTGCGGGGAGCGAAAGCGCAGCAGAGCTTCCCAGACAATCAGTAGAATGATCACCAGTAACGCGAGGGCATTAACAAAGGCCGCGACGGTAGTCAGCCTCAGTAAGCCAAAAGTCTGATGTTTTTCCGGAGTGCGCTGTGAGAAGTGGGTCGCCAGTAATGCCAGTAATAAGGCGCCGGCATCGGTCAGCATATGTCCGGCATCGGCCAGTAAGGCCAGAGAGCCTGAAAGCCAGCCGCCAATGACTTCCACCAGCATAAACAGCGTGGTGACGATAAAAGCGGCCAGTAACCGGGAGCGGTTAACACTGGCAGGGGCGTGCTGATGTGAATGAGCCATAGGAAAAATTCATCCTGGTGGTGGTTATTGTTACCCTGTCCGGCCCTGAAGACTCGCCAGACAGCCTGTAATAAGATGTTATCAGTATGGCATAGGTTGCCCGGACCGGGTGGCGGTGGCAGGGCCATCCGGGGGGGTGTTTAACACCTGTGAGTGGTTTAACAGTCAATCTTCTTTAAAGTGAGCAGAATAGCAAGGTTAAAGCTAATTTACTCTGACCGCGCTGCAGGCTAAAGTGATAGGGATTTTCTACATTCATTTTTTTTGGAACCGTTATGAACTACCAGAATGACGATTTAAGGATTCGGGAGATTAAAGAACTGCTCCCGCCAATAGCATTGCTGGAAAAGTATCCGGCCTCTGACGCGGCGGCGGCGACGGTTTTTGAATGCCGTCAGGCCATCCAAAAGATTCTGCAGGGAACGGATGATCGCTTGCTTGTGGTGATCGGTCCTTGTTCAATCCATGACCCGCAGGCGGCTCTGGAATATGCCGGTAAATTACGAAAGTTGCGCCAGCAACTGTCGGGTGAACTGGAAATTGTTATGCGTGTCTATTTTGAAAAACCCCGCACCACCGTTGGCTGGAAAGGATTGATCAATGATCCGCAAATGGATGGCAGCTTCCGGATTAATGAGGGTCTGAGAATTGCCCGTAAACTGTTATCAGACATTAATGATACGGGCTTGCCGGCCGCCGGTGAATTTCTGGATATGATCACCCCGCAATATCTGGCAGATCTGATGAGCTGGGGGGCTATCGGTGCCCGCACCACCGAATCACAGGTGCATCGTGAGCTGGCGTCCGGACTGTCCTGCCCGGTCGGGTTTAAAAACGGTACCGACGGTACGATTAAAGTCGCTATCGATGCGATTAATGCCGCCGCTGCGGGGCACTGCTTCCTGTCAGTGACTAAATATGGCCATTCAGCGATCGTCGAAACCTCCGGAAACCAGGACTGCCATATTATCCTGCGTGGCGGTAAAGCACCGAACTACCAGGCGTCTGATGTGGCAGAGGTCCGTGAGGGATTAGTCCGCGCCGGTCTGGATCCAAAGATCATGATCGATTTCAGCCACGCCAATAGCTCTAAGCAGTATCAGAAACAACTGGAAGTGGCGACGGATGTTGCCGGACAAATTGCTGGCGGGGATCAGAGCATTATGGGCGTGATGATCGAAAGTCATCTGGTGGAAGGGAATCAGAGCCCGGAGGCCGGAACACTGGTGTATGGCCAGAGTGTCACCGATGCCTGCATCGGATGGGAGGCTACCGAACAGGTGTTACAGCAGCTTGCACAAGCGGTTCGTACCCGTCGCGCAGAGTAATGCCGGGTTAAAAAAACGGCCGGAGCATCCGGCCGTTTTATCAGAACCTGCAGAGGCCTGAGAAATTATTTTGCTTTACCCTGATTAGCCACCGCCGCGGCTTTCGCTGCGATTTCATCGGCATCACCCAGATAGTAACGTTTCAGTGGTTTAAAGTTTTCATCAAACTCATACACCAGAGGAACACCGGTCGGGATATTCAGCTCCAGAATTTCATCTTCAGACATTTTATCCAGATATTTGATCAACGCGCGCAGAGAGTTACCGTGTGCGGCGATAATCACCTTCTCTCCGGTTTTCAGGCGCGGCAGAATAGCGTCTTCCCAGAACGGGATCACACGTTCAATGGTCAGTGCCAGGCTTTCTGTGGTCGGGAGTTGCTCCTCGGTCAGGGAAGCATAACGCGGGTCATGGCCCGGGAAACGTTCATCGCTGCGCTCCAGCTCCGGCGGAGTCACAGCAAAACCACGGCGCCATTGTTTTACCTGCTCATCACCGTATTTTTCGGCGGTTTCCGCTTTATTCAGCCCCTGTAAGGCACCGTAATGACGCTCATTGAGACGCCATGATTTTTCAACCGGCAGCCAGACCTGGTCGAGTTCGTCGAGAACACTCCACAGCGTGTGGATCGCACGCTTAAGCACAGAGGTATAGGCGAAGTCGAAACTGAAACCTTCTTTCTTCAGTAATTTACCTGCGGCCTTTGCTTCTTCGCGGCCTTTATCAGACAGGTCCACATCGTACCAACCGGTAAAGCGGTTTTCCTGATTCCACTGACTTTCGCCGTGGCGTACCAGAACAAGCTTAGTTACTGCCATCGCTTAACTCCTTAATGCTTTTAACGTTCTATGATTATGGAAACTGTGTCTGTGCCGGAGACAGGCCGGACAATAGGACTTTACCATAGCGGAAAACAACGGCCGGTGTAAGTCCGGAGCGGGTTGTCCGCAGTATATTTCGTCAACGGGCTATGCAGGGATCAGCTGATAGCGGGTGACAGAGTGCAGTTTTTCACCAGGCTGTAACCAGCAATCCGGTTGCGGCCATTCAGGGTGATTAGGCGAGTCCGGCAGGAACCCAGTCTCCAGGGCGATCCCCTGATAATTCCGCCAGGTTCCCTGACGTGCCGGAGTACCGTCTAAAAAATTCCCTGAGTAGAATTGTAAGGCCGGGGCTGAGGTCGCGACCGACAGACTCAGCTTATTATCCGCGGACCACAGTCGTGCCGCCTCTGTTAAGTGATTTCCCTGATGACTGAGCAGATAGCCGTGGTCATATCCCCCGACGGTCTGCTGATCGGTATCCTTCAGAAAATCATCGGCGATCGTTTTTGGCTGACGAAAATCAAACCCGGTGCCCTCAACCGGGTGTAACCCGCGTTCAGGAATACCTTCACGGGTAACCGGTAAATAGTGATCTGCCTCTATTTTTAACCGATGTTGACGGGCATCACCTTGACATGCATCAAGGTTAAAATAGGCATGATTCGTCAACGCGACCGGACAGGGCTGATCCGTTTCAGCCTGATAGGTAATGATCAGTGCATTGTCATCCGTCAGTTGATAGTGCACCTCTGTCGTCAGATTACCGGGAAACCCCTGATCCCCGTCCGGGGAGTGCAGTCGATAACGCACCTCTGTCGGGGACTGACTGACTATCAGCCAGCGGCGGTGGCTGAACCCTTCCGGTCCGCCATGCAACTGGTGAGGAGGCTGGTTCGGGGTCAGGGAATGCTGAGTCCGGGTCAGAAAAGACTGAGCAATCCGGTTCGCATAACGGCCCACACAGGCCCCCAGATAAGCCGACTGCTGCAGATAATCTGCAGGGGTCGCGCATCCGAGAAGGGCTTCACGTACACTGCCATCGCTCAGAGGCACTCTGGCGGACAGCCAGGTGGCCCCCAGATCCATAAAGGTGACATCCATCCCATTGGCATTCCGTAATACCGTCACCCGTAACGGCATGCCGTCGGGGCCTGACGCGTCGTGTGTTAACATTCGCCGGCTCCTTCTGAGGCATGACAGACATAAAACGTTTCTTTAATGCCGGTTCTGGCTTCGTACTGTCCGGCAACGGCGTTACGGACCTCTTCCACCTTATGCTTAGGGATCAGCGCAACCACACAGCCACCAAATCCCCCCCCGGTCATCCGTACACCTCCTTCGTCACCGATCACCGATTTCACGATTTCGACCAGCGTGTCTATCTGCGGTACCGTGATTTCAAAATCATCCCGCATTGAGGCATGAGAATCGGCCATCAGACGTCCCATAGTGACTAAATCGCCCTTGCTGAGTGCTTCGGCAGCATCCAGGGTACGTTGATTCTCGGTCAGAATATGGCGGACCCGCCGCGCCACGACCGGATCGATATCTGCGCTGACGGCGCTGAACCGGGCAAGCGTCACATCGCGCAGAGCCGGCTGGTTAAACAACCGGGCACCGGTATTACATTGCTCTCTGCGGGTGTTATATTCACTGCCCACCAGAGTGCGTTTGAAATTAGAGTTAATAATGACCACGGCCGCGTTTTCCGGCATCGGTACGGCGCGCGTCCCGAGAGTACGGCAATCCAGCAGCAGGGCATGATGCCGTTTGCCCAGCGCGGAAATCATCTGATCCATAATGCCGCAGTTACATCCGACAAACTGGTTCTCGGCTTCCTGACTGATCAGTGCGATCTCCGACGGCGTGAGTGGCAGTCCCCATAATTGCTGTATGGCCGTCCCCGTTGCTACCTCCAGCGAGGCGGATGAACTGAGCCCGGCCCCCTGTGGCACATTCCCGCTGATGACCATGTCCATGCCGCCGAATCCGTCCTGCCGCTGACGCAAATGGCGGAATACCCCCCGGATATAGTTGGCCCAGAGAGGTTCCTGCACCGGCACTATCGGATCATCGAGAGAAAACTCGTCCATCGCATTGTCGTAATCGGCAGCGATGACCCGCACCCGGTTATCCTGACGCCGGGCACAACTGATCACCGTCTGGTAATCGATAGCGCAGGGGAGCACGAAGCCATCGTTATAGTCCGTATGTTCACCAATCAGATTAACGCGACCGGGTGCCTGAAACTTGCGGTCAGGCGAATACCCAAACGCCTCTCTGAAAAGAGTGACTGTGGTTTCCTGTAGTTGCATATCAGTTTGCCTCCCTGTAATGAATATCGCTCACTGCCCGTAGTTGTCCGGCAGCCTGTTCCGGGGTTAAGTCCCGTTGTGACTCGGCCAGCATTTCATAACCGACCATAAATTTACGCACGGTGGCCGAGCGCAATAGCGGCGGATAGAAATGGGCATGTAATTGCCAGTGACGGTCAGAGTCACCGGTAAACGGTGCGCCGTGCCAGCCCATGGAATAGGGGAATGAGCACCGGAAGAGGTTATCATAGCGGCTGGTCAGTTTTTTCAGGGCAATCGCCAGATCACTGCTTTGTGCCGCAGATAATTCGTTCAGACGTAAGACCGCGGTTTTCGGCAGCAGTAAGGTCTCGAAAGGCCAGGCGGCCCACCAGGGAACTACCGCCAGCCAGTGCTCTGTTTCCACCACAGTCCGTTGTCCGTCAGCCAGTTCACGTCTGACATAGTCCAGTAACAGCGGGGAACCCTGTTTTTCAAAATACTCGCGCTGCATACGATCTTCCTGCAACACTTCATTGGGCAGGAAACTGTTAGCCCAGACCTGACCGTGCGGATGGGGGTTTGAGCATCCCATCGCGGCGCCTTTGTTTTCGAACACCTGAACCCAGGGCCATGACTGTCCCAGTTCGCGGGTCTGTTCCTGCCAGGTACGGATAACTTCCGCAATCGCGTCAGTGGATAACTCCGGCAGCGTTTTACTGTGATCCGGCGAAAAGCAGATCACCCGGCTGGTGCCGCGGGCACTTTCACAGCGCAGCAGAGGATCCCCGTTTTCCGGGGCCTGCGGGGTATCGGGCATCAGGGCGGCAAAATCATTGGTAAACACCCAGCTACCGGTATAGTCAGGATTTTTTTCTCCGCCGATACGCGGGTTACCTGCACACAAAAAACAGTCCGGATCGTGGGCGGGGAGTTTTTCTTCTGAGGGCGTTTCCTGTGCCCCCTGCCAGGGACGCTTAGCACGATGCGGGGAAACCAGTATCCATTTACCGGTCAGCGGGTTAAAGCGGCGGTGCGGATGATCGACCGGATTAAATTCAGACATAATATATTCCTGAGAATGGCCTGGCGACAGGGTCAGAAAAGCCTGCCTCTGATAAAGAGTATAGGCTGGATTGGCGATCAGTGTGGATAAATGTAAGCGTTTACACAAGAAGGATTACTCTGTTTTTAGCGATTTTTGCCGGTGCCGGTGAGTGGGGGATAACAGGGACGAGAAAACGACGGGAAGGGGGTTCCCGCCGTCGCCGGGTCAGGAAGCCAATGTCTCCTGCAGATAAGTGTAGCGTTGTCCGTCAGCCACAAAGCTCAGACGGTGGGTAATACAGTCCGGGGCATCTTCGGCATGGTGGGAGACAAACAGTAATTGCGTACGCCCCTCACCGATCAGGATATTGATGAACCGCCGAACCAGTTGCCGGTTAATCGCATCCAGTCCCTGTAAGGGCTCATCCAGAATCAACAATCGCGGATGTTTGACCAGCGCCCTGACAATCAGCACTAAACGTTGCTGTCCCCAGGACAAACTGTGGAAGGGTGCATCCCCCAGAGCATTATTCATGCCCAGTAACGCCAGCCATCCGGTGGTGAGTTGCTGCTGCCGGTCAGATACCGCTTCATATAAGCCGATAGAGTCAAAGAAACCGGACAGAATGACGGTTCTCACCGACGCACTGACCCGGTATTCCAGGTGCAGGCTGCTGCTGACATACCCGATATGCTGTTTAATATCCCAGATAGTTTCACCGCTGCCACGGCGGATACCAAATAATGTCAGATCATTGCTGTAGCCCTGCGGATGGTCACCGGTGATCAGGCTAAGCAGGGTTGACTTACCTGCCCCATTCGGCCCGATAATCTGCCAGTGCTCTCCCGGACTGACCTGCCAGCTAAGACCATCAATCACCGGTTTATCTTCCCACGAGACCCGGCCATTACGCAGAATAACCGGGGGGATCACGTCCTGATCACTGTGCAGCGTGGCGGGGTTATCCGGCGGGGGCAAGGCCACGGAGCTCAGATTCTCACTGTGCGCAAGCTGGGCGACCAGCGCCTCTGCCAGCACCTGCTGACGGGGGCCGGTATAGCTCAGGGTACATTCTGCCAGAACACCGACATGATCAATAAATTCCGGAATGTCTTCGAAACGATTCAGCACCAGAACTAACGTCGTCCCCTGCATATACAGACTGTTCAGTAACCGGGTCAGATTCTGCCGGGAAAGCACATCCAGGCCATCGAAGGGTTCATCGAGCACCAGCAGATCCGGCCCGGCCATCAGAGCCTGGCAGAGGAGGGTTTTACGGGTTTCCCCGGTGGACAGAAATTTAAAGGGGCGATCCAGCAGAGATCGGATGCCCAGCAGGTCGCTCAGTTGCAGGCAACGGGCCTCATCCTGCACACTGTCCATGATAATATCGCGGGTTAACCGCCCCTGATCGTTTTCCCCTTCACTGAACAGATCGGTATTACTGCGTTGCCACTCATCGGCCACCAGTCGCGAAAGCTGTTCCAGTGACAACCGGGTCACCCGCTGGAAGTCGCCGGTCAGTTCACCCCTTTCCGGCGGCAATTCCCCGGCAATGGCTTTGGCCAGTGATGATTTCCCGCTGCCATTAGTGCCGACAAACGCCCAGCTCTCACCGGCGCGGATATTCAGTTGTTCAATCTCAAGCGTCCGGTGTTTACCTAAACGGAATGAGCCTTGCGAAATATGCAATGATGCCATGTTGTATACCATTTTACGCACTGTTTTACACAGTTGTATCCGGCAGACTGGCGGATGTCAAACGTTCAGGTTACGCGATTATCGTCACCGCGAAGGTTAATTCAGGCTGGCCAGCAAGGCATTGGCGGCATCAAAACTGGCCCAGGCGGACTGGCCGGCGGTAAAACCAGTGTCTCCGGGCGGCAGGGTGGCGCAGAGCGCCTCGCCATTTGCCAGTTGCATCAGAATTTCGGACCCGGCGGGGCCGGGGGTGATAGCGGAAATCGTGACCGGAAACTGATTTTCCTGCGTCGTCGGGCGGTGATGGACGTTCAGCCAGCGCGCCTTAATCAGTACCAGCACCTCTTTATCCGGTGTCAGTTGTAACCGTTCACCACTCCCGTGGGTAATCGTCACCTGCACACGGGTCTGTTGATCACCCAGTAATACCGTGATCGTTTCCAGCACACCGTCTGTATGCCGATCGGCCACGGTACCAAATAACTGATTACGGGCACTGGTTTGTAGCGAAAAGCGGGAGATGGCACCCAGCAGACTGTTCAGAGGCAGGCCGTCTTCCTGAAGCACATCAAACGCTTTCTGCTGTATCTGTTCCAGTAACTGATATAACTGCAGCATCCGTCGGCCATAGACGGTGAGGTGGGCACCGCCACCGCCTTTCCCCCCGGCAACCCGTTCGACAATGGTCTGTTCCGCCAGGGTATTCATGGCATCAATCGCATCCCAGGCGGTCTTGTAGCTGATGTCTGCCAGCCTGGCCCCCCGGGTGATGGAGCCGGTCTGTTCGATGGCCAGCAGCAGCCTGATGCGCCGGGGGTCGGCAAACAGTTTGTTACTGAGATGGATGACCAGAGAGATATCTGCCTGCATGATAATTCCTTTCCGGGGTTCACCTGACGCGTATCATCGGCGGAACAGGCGAGCGGCCGGGGAGTAATGAAATATAAAAGCACAAAAAGCAATGGGCATTCGTCGGGGCAGTCGATAAACTACCTCTTTTGTAAACAGACTGAGGTTCATATGCTGGAACTGCTGCAAAGCCTGTTGATGGCCATTATTATGGTGCCGGTTGTAACGGCCCTGATTCTGGGATTAATTTATGCACTGGGTGAGTTGTTTAACCTGATTTCAGGTTCCCGTCGTAATGATGACCAGGCGTCTCATTCGACGACCCACTGATTGACACGATGCGACCTGTCCGCAGGGGGCAGGCCGCCTCTGTAAACCGCGCGGCCTTATAACACCTTCTGATAGATTGCCCTGGCAATCGACGGATGATCGTTATCACCAATCACCCAATCGGCTCTGGCTTTAATTGCATCATCCGCATTCCCCATCGCCACCCCGAGACCGGCACTTTCCAGCATACTCAGGTCATTATAGTTATCACCGAACGCAATCACATCCTGCATGGAAAACCCCCGACGGGTCAGCCACTGCTGCAGACGTTTTCCTTTACTGTTCCCCTGCTGAGCGATATCGACCTGGTCCACCCAGGACCATTCACAAGTCACGCCGGCTTCGTCGGTGATGTGCTGCACAAATGCCTCCAGTTGCGGTTTATCCTGATGAGAAAGGGCAAATTTCCACAGCCGCTCAGCCTGACGTGCCGCCTCACTCAGTGAAGGCACCTGACGGAACACCGGCCGTTGTGCTTCCGGCAGGGTTTCGCCCCATGCCCGTGTACGAATGACGTGCGGGGTAGGTTGCTGGTAAAGCATGGCATCATCCGCATACAGCAGGCCCGTAATATTGTATGCCTCCAGGCTGTGGATGATCAGCTCTGCCTGATCGGCAGTCATAGGATCATTGTCTGACACCCGCTGCTGCGGATAATCATACAGATAGGTACCGTTGCAACAGACCGCCGGAGTGGTTAACTGCAGTGCCTGATAAAACGGATGAATTGCACTGTGATGACGGCCGGTGGCAAGAATAATTTCGACGCCGGACTGCTGTGCTTTGTGAAGCGCTTCCAGGGTTTCCGGCAGGATAGTTTTTGCGGAATTCAGTAACGTCCCGTCCAGATCGAGGGCAATGACGCGATAGCTCATAAAATCTGTACCTGCAGATGATGTGTTTCACAGAGTTTAACCCGGTCACGAAGGGGCTACCAAAAAAGAGGGCATCAATAAATCATTTTTTGCGCTGGCATATTGCGATAGAGTGGGGTAAACCCGAAAAAGACATATTCCAGGTAAGGAGAATACATGCAACAAGTTATTTATACCGCCAGCCCCGAAAGTCAGCAAATTCATGTCTGGCAACTCTCTGAGGCAGGAGCATTGACTTTATTGCAGGTGATTGATGTCAACGGGCAGGTACAGCCTATGGTCGTTCATCCGGATAAGCCGGTGCTTTATGTGGGTGTGCGTCCCGAATTTCGCGTTATCGCTTATCATATTGGCGCGGAAGGGCGTCTGACCGAAGCCGGTCAGGCGGCACTTCCGGGCAGCCCGACCCATCTTTCCACCGACCACCAGGGTAACGCTCTGTTCACCGCGTTTTATCATGACGGGTTAATCAGTGTCACTCCGCTCGATGGTCAGGGATTACCGCAGGACGTGAGTCAGGTGATCAGCGGGCTGGAGGGGTGTCACTCCACGAATATCAGCAACGATGATGCTCTGCTGTTTGCTCCGGCCCTGAAGCAGGATCGCGTCTGTGCTTTCCGCTGGAACAGTGAACATCAGCTGACCGAGCCTGCCAGCGCAGAGATCCCTACAGTCGCCGGTGCCGGCCCACGTCATATGGCGTTTCATCCGGCCGGGCGCTATGCCTATCTGGTGAATGAACTCGATAGCACGGTCAGCGTCCTAAAACTGACCCCGCAGGGCGCAGAAACCGTGCAGACTCTGGATATGATGCCTGATGATTTCGATGAGACGCGCTGGGCGGCGGATATCCATCTGACCCCGGATGGCCGCTTTCTTTATGCCTGTGACCGTACCAGCAGTACCATCACCGTATTCTCTGTCAGCGCAGACGGTGCAGTCCTGACCATTGAAGGACACCAGCCGACAGAAACACAGCCCCGTGGCTTTAATATTGACGGTGAAGGCAGGTTTGTGATTGCTGCCGGGCAAAAATCGCATCATATCGAAGTCTATGCCATTTCACAGCAGAATGGCCTGCTCACGCCTCTTAACCGCTATGCGGTTGGCCAGGGCCCGATGTGGGTGACGCTCTATTCGCCGGCGGTGGCTTAGTCTCTGACTCCGGCCAGCGATGACGGCCGGGGAGGTTAGCGCAGGCACCGCCAGCACAGGCTGGCTGTTCCTGCCATTCCCGGCTGACATTCCGAAGGGCTTCTTACGGTGAAGCCCGTTATACTCCCGCCAGAGCATCCTCTGTCCTGTCTTACCTTCAAAGAATAAACGGTCCGTCGCTTACCCTCAGCCGTTATCCCGGCAACCCGGTGACCGTATTTACGGTTTGGCAGCAGATCTCCGTGGTCTGCTGAGGGGCTCTGACAGATAACGCGGGGCCGGACCACCGGTGACTGGCGAACCGGGGGCCTGCCGTGCCCGCTAATTTTGTGCATGGCCCGCCCTGTGTTGGTTTTGCCGGCATCCCGTCGTGGGTGAATACCGCTACCGGCGGTTGATGCGGGGACGGCATCGGTCATCCCGCAGGGCGGAAATATCGCCCCGCGGGGGGATGAGTCAGGCGCTGTCAGTCACTGAATAACTCAGGATGTTCGACGGCCTTACGGATAGCGGCGGTCAGCTGAGCCAGTTCCTGCGGCTGAATAATATAAGGGGGCATCAGATAAATCAGCCGACCGAACGGACGGATCCAGACCCCCTGATCCACAAAGAATTGCTGAATTTCGGCCATTTTTACCGGCTGATGACACTCCACCACCCCGATGGCACCCAATACCCGAACATCTGCGACCTGAGGATGACTTTTCAGTGGCATCAGATCAGCACAGAGCTGGCGTTCAATCGCCGCCACCTGTGACGACCAGTGGCCTTCTTCGAGCAGTTCAATACTGGCACAGGCGACAGCACAGGCCAGCGGGTTCCCCATAAAGGTCGGCCCGTGCATAAAGCACCCGGCAGGGCTGAGGCTGATTTTTTCCGCCACCTGCTCACGGGTCAGGACCGCAGAGAGTGTCATTGTGCCTCCGGTCAGTCCTTTCCCCAGACATAGAATATCCGGGGTAATTCCCGCATGCTCGCAGGCAAATAACCGGCCGGTCCGTCCAAACCCGGTGGCAATTTCATCGGCGATCAGTAATACCCCGTAATGATCACACAATTCACGCATCCGCCGCAGATAGCCGGGATGATAAAACCGCATGCCCCCGGCCCCCTGCACAACAGGCTCCAGGATCACGGCGGCCAGAGAAGAATGGTGAACCTTAAGTAACTGTTCAGCCTCATCCATTTCCCCGTCCTGCCAGCAGCCATCGAAACGGCTTCGGGGAGCCGGAGCAAACAGATGTTCGGGCAGATAGCCCTTCCATAAGGCATGCATCGAATTTTCCGGATCACACACCGACATCGCGGCAAAGGTATCCCCATGGTAGCCATGACGAATGGTCATAAATTTTTTACGCGGCAGGCGATCACCGCTGTAAAACTGGACGGCCATTTTCATCGCGACTTCCACGGCTACCGAGCCGGAATCGGCCAGAAAAACCTTATCCAGTCCGTCGGGAGTGATACGAACGAGTTTCCGGCTCAGTTCTATGGCGGGCAGATGGGTGATACCGCCGAACATCACGTGAGACATCCGGTGTATCTGATCTGTCATGGCCTTGTTCAGGCGCGGGTGATTATATCCATGGATCGCCGCCCACCAGGAGGACATTCCTTCTGTCAGCGTACGGCCATCGGCCAGTGTCAGGGTCGATCCCTGCGCTGAGACCACCGGGTAACAGGGCAGGGGATCGATCATGGAGGTGTAGGGATGCCAGATGTGTTGACGATCAAATTGAAGATCTTCGGCTGTTAACATAGACTTGTAAACCAAAACTAAAAGATTTAATTTACAAGTATACGCATAATCATCGTGGTTGTTAACTATCCGGAGCATGTCATGTCACAACGCTGGACCTTATCCCGCGCGAACGCCCTGTTTGAAAAACCCTTCCTTGAACTGATGTTTGAGGCACAACAGGTCCATCGGCAACATTTCGATCCCGGCAGCGTGCAGGTCAGCACGTTACTGTCGATCAAAACCGGTGCCTGCCCTGAAGACTGTAAATACTGCCCGCAAAGTGCCCGTTATAAGACCGGACTCGAATCCGAAAGACTGATGGAAGTGGAGGAAGTTCTGGCATCGGCCCGCAAGGCCCGCCAGGCCGGATCCGGCCGGTTCTGCATGGGGGCGGCCTGGAAGAACCCAAATGATCGGGATATGCCCTATCTGGAGCAGATGGTCGCCGGGGTAAAAGCGATGGGCATGGAAACCTGTATGACGCTGGGGACTCTGACCCCGGCACAGGCGGAGCGGTTAGCCGGGGCCGGACTGGATTTTTATAATCACAATCTGGACACCTCTCCGGAGTTTTACGGCAGTATCGTCACTACCCGTAGCTATCAGGAGCGCCTGGATACCCTGGGGACTGTCAGAGAGGCCGGGATCAAGGTCTGCTCCGGCGGGATCGTCGGGCTGGGCGAAACGGTGAATGATCGTGCCGGGCTGCTGGTTCAGCTGGCGAACCTGCCGGTCCCGCCGGAAAGTGTCCCGATCAATATGCTGGTGAAAGTGAAAGGCACACCGCTGGCCGATAACGACGATGTCTGTCCGTTTGATTTTATCCGCACTATCGCGGTCGCGCGCATCATGATGCCATCCTCCTATGTCCGACTGTCGGCAGGCAGGGAGCAGATGAATGAACAGACACAGGCCATGTGTTTTATGGCCGGTGCAAACTCCATCTTTTACGGCTGTAAATTACTCACTACCCCGAACCCTGAAGAAGATCATGATATGAAATTGTTCCGTAAACTGGGGCTCAGAGCGGAGCAGAGTGCGACCGGCCAGGGGGATGTGGCCCGGGAAGAGGCACTCCGGCAGGCAGTGCTGGCCGCCGATACTCCGATGTTTTATAACGCGGCGGCGCAATGAGCTGGCAGCAACGCCTGAGTCAGGAACTTCAGCAACAGCAGGAGGCCGGGCTCTGGCGGACACGCCTCCCGGTCACACCGCTGTCCGGAGGACGGATCCGTGCCGGCGGGAAAGAATTTCTCCATTTCTCATCCAATGATTATCTCGGGCTGAGTCATCACCCGGAAATCCTCTCGGCCTGGCAGCAGGGGCTTAGCCAGTGGGGCGCCGGGGCCGGCGCTTCCGGACATGTCACCGGCCATACTCCGGCTCATCAGCGGCTGGAAGACACCCTGGCCGGATGGCTGGGCTTCCCGCGGGCGATACTGTTTCAGTCGGGATTTGCCGCGAATCAGGCCCTGATTTTTTCACTGGCACAAGGGCAGGATCGGCTGCTGGCCGACAAACTGATGCATGCCTCGTTGATTGAGGCCGCGCATCTGAGTCCGGCAACCCTGCGTCGTTTTCGTCATAATTCGCTGAGCAGCCTGACGCAATTACTTCGTACGCCCTGCGACGGAGAAACACTGATCGTTACCGAGGGGGTGTTCAGTATGGACGGTGACCAGGCCCCGCTGGCCGGACTCCGGCAACAGGCCGACCGCTCGGGGAGCTGGCTGGTAGTGGACGATGCTCATGGATTAGGGGTTTGTGGTCATCAGGGGCGCGGGAGTTGCTCACAGCAACAGATCCGCCCGGATATCCTGGTGGTAACTTTTGGTAAGGCAGTGGGCATCAGCGGGGCCGCTATCCTTTGCGGGGCAGAAATGGCGGACTACCTGCAGCAAAAAGCGAGACATCTGATTTACAGTACGGCAATGCCTCCCGCACAGGCGGTCGCCATCGAAACGGCACTGAGTCTGTTGGCCAGCGGTGACGGGCTGCGGCAGAAACTGCAGCAGAATATTGCCAGTTTTCGTCAGCTGGCGGCAGAGCTACCCTGGCCGCTGGCGCCGTCAGAGAGCGCCATTCAGCCGCTGATCATCGGCGATAATCAGGCGGCTCAGCAGCTGGCGATGGCTCTGCGCCAGAGCGGGATCTGGGTGAATGCGATACGGCCTCCGACCGTTCCGCCAGGCAGTGCCAGACTACGGATAACCCTTTCCGCCGCCCATCAGCCGGAACAGATCAGACAATTAGCGGAGCAACTGTATGCAGCGGCCCGCTGACACGCGTGACCCTCAGGCCCTGAGCAGGGATAAAACCGCCATCGGCCGGGCTTTCGGCCGGGCGGCAGCCACTTACGATAGCTACGCAATACTGCAGCGTCTGTGCGGGGATCGGCTACTGGAAATCGCACCGCTTTGCCCGCCAGGCAGGGTACTGGATGCCGGATGTGGCAGTGGCTGGTACAGCCGTTATTTTCGCCGCCAGGGGCATTTTGTCACTGCACTGGATATTTCATCGCAGATGCTGGCCTTTGCAAAAAAACGGCAGGCCGCTGACGGCTATGTGCAGGCCGATCTGGATGCCTTACCTTTCAGGCAAGGCAGTTTTGATCTGGTGTGGAGTAATTTAGCCTTGCAGTGGAGCAGCGATTTGCAGCAGTGCCTCGGCCGGTTAGTGTCTGCATTAGTCCCCGGCGGATGTTTACGCTTTTCCACGCTGCTGGCGGGCTCGTTACCGGAGGTCGATCTCGCCTGGCAGGCGCTGGATGGCAGCACACATATTAACCGTTTCCTGACCAGAGAGGCCGTTGAGCAGGCGACGGCCGGCTACGGAATTTCGCTGTCCGCTGAAACGGTCACATTACATTTCCCGGATGCGAAATCCGCACTCTGGTCACTGAAAGGGGTGGGGGCCAGCCATCTCCATCAACGGAGCAACGGCAAGGCGTTAACACGGCAGCGTCTTGCACTGCTGGATGCGGCCTGGCCGAAAGATGGTCAGGGCTACCGGTTAAGTTATCAATTACTGTATGGAGTCAAAGGATGAAAAATTGCTGGTTTATTACCGGAACCGACACCGATGCCGGTAAAACGGTGGCAACCTGTGGATTATTACAGGCAGCCACTCAGCGGGGCTGGCGGGCGGCGGGCTATAAACCGGTAGCCTCCGGGTCGGAGATGACCGCGGAAGGTTTACGTAACCGGGACGGGCTGCTGCTGCAACGTTACAGCCTGCCGGGGCTGCGCTATGCTGAGATTAACCCACTGATTTTCGGCGAAGCAACGTCACCGCATATTGTCAGCCAGGCAGAGAACCGGCCGATAACCGCACAGGCTATGTCGGCAGGCTTACAGCATCTGAAAAAGAGCGCGGACTGGATTGCCGTGGAAGGGGCGGGTGGCTGGTTTACCCCGCTGGGGGAAGACTTTCTTTATCCCGACTGGGTGGCTCGTGAGCAGCTGCCGGTGATTCTGGTGGTGGGGATGAAGCTTGGCTGTATTAATCATGCGCTACTGACCGCCCGGGCGATAGAGGCTTCAGGACTGGTCATGGCGGGCTGGATAGCCAGCAATGTACAGCCGCCGCAATACCGGCATCAGCCGTACCTGCAAACTCTGATACATTCTCTTCCGGCCCCTTTGCTGGGAGAAATACCCCACTTTACTGACGACCAGGCGATTTCATCCTGTGGTCAGTATCTGGATCTGCCGGAAAGTGTCAGGTCAGCCACTTATTGATCATGCCTTCATCCAGCTGGGCAACCCGGCCGGTGGCAACATTCCGCCCGCGATGCAGTAATAAAAAGTAGTCCGCAACGCGGCGGATAAAGGAGATCCTTTGCTCAAGCAGCAGGATGGTCATACCGTACTGATGATTCAGGCAACGCAACAGGTTGCCCATATCTTCTTCCAGCCAGGGCGACATACCTTCCGTCGGTTCATCGAGGATCAGCAGCTTAGGTTGTAATACCAGGGCCCGGGCCAGGGCCAGTTGCTGCTGCTGGTCCAGAGAAAGATCCCCCCCGCGCTGGTGACGCAGGTCATAGAGATGCGGGAAAAGGTCAAAAATCATCGGTGGGATCGCCAGCGGTCCGTTACTGCGGGCCGCTTTCAGGGCAATCATCAGATTATCTTCCACGCTCATCTGGGAAAAAATATGGCGGGCCTGAGGGACATACCCGATGCCCATTCCGGCACGTTGTTCTGAAGGTTGCAGATTCAGATCCCGGGGCGGGGCATTTTTTTCCTGCCAGGTCATGGTGCCACTGTTGACCGGCAAATAACCCATAATGCAGTTAACGAGGGTGGTTTTACCCATCCCGTGCTGACCGAGCACAGCAGTGCATGAGCCTGGCATCAGATCCAAATCTACATCCCAGAGCGTATGGTTTTGGCCGTAAAATTGATTGATTGCACGTAAACTCAGCATCTGTTGAACTCCTCTCGTAATAAACAAGGCCTGGCGAATAGACATGGGCTAACCGGTAGTCCATGCCATCCTTCCCTCCGGCGACAGCTTCACTCTAACCAAGCAATAACCGGGCCAGTTTTTACAATCACCGAAAATCGGGTGCCGGCCTGAGAGGGCAAGGGCTGCACTGCGGCTGACTCAGGGGGACGGGGCAGGTTAATAAAGGGTTGCACTTTGTCGGTGCCTGTATGCGGGTATGGTGGTGCAGCAAAAAGGTGAAAAAGAGATAAAATCTGAGTCAGGGTGCTTGACTGTAGTCAAAAATAACGACCGGGTCGCCATGACTGATGCTTTTGAACCCGTCGTATAAGGGTAAAAAAAACTTAAAAAAAAATTTTTTTACCGGCATTTTTGGCCGCAAATACTTTATGCACAGCAGGCCGCCTCTGGGCTAAAATCAGTTATCCACCATTCCTGTGGATAACTATGTGCATTAGCATCGTAAAACAGCGCTGACGCAAGGAAATATGCGGGCTGGCATCAGGCTGGCTGTAAACCGGGCTTTTATTATTATTCTTATCTATTCAACTAGTTAATTAAAAGCAAGCCTTCGGGGAGCGCCTCCCGGAATTCTGCCATGGCTTTATGACAATCGCTTGACAAAAGGTAAAGGAACAAAGTTCCGGTGGATAACCTGACCGGCGGGAATTTCAGCAGGGATAACGGTTTGTTTTACAGGTTACGCTGTTAAGTTTTTTTTAACATAACTGGCTGGATATACAGTACAGGAATTGGCATATTTTCCGTCAGCGAGTAAAATAGTAACCCCGCACCGTCAATCGCAACAGGCAGGCAAACGATGAGCAAAGTGTTTAAACTCCATTCTGAATTCAGTCCCTCCGGTGACCAGCCGGACGCTATCCGGCAACTGGAGGAAGGTCTGGAAGACGGTCTGGCGCATCAGACCTTGCTCGGGGTCACCGGATCAGGCAAAACCTTCACGGTAGCCAATGTTATTGCAGACCTGAATCGCCCCACCATGGTACTGGCCCCGAATAAAACGCTGGCGGCACAATTGTATGGTGAAATGAAAGCGTTTTTTCCTGACAATGCGGTGGAATACTTCGTCTCCTATTACGATTATTATCAGCCGGAAGCTTATGTTCCCAGCTCGGATACTTTTATCGAAAAAGATGCCTCGGTGAATGAGCACATCGAGCAGATGCGCCTGTCCGCCACTAAGGCCTTGCTCGAACGTAAAGATGTGATTGTGGTGGCCTCGGTCTCGGCTATTTATGGTCTGGGTGACCCGGATCTGTATCTTAAAATGATGCTGCATCTGACCCGGGGGATGATCATCGATCAACGCAGTATCCTGCGCCGGCTGGCAGAACTGCAGTACACGCGTAATGATCAGGCATTTCAACGCGGGACCTTCCGCGTGCGCGGGGAAGTGATTGATATTTTCCCGGCGGAATCGGATGAGATTGCCCTGCGGGTGGAGTTATTTGATGATGAAGTCGAACGGTTATCGATCTTCGACCCCCTGACCGGGCAGATTGCACAGACGATACCGCGATATACGGTCTATCCGAAAACGCACTACGTGACCCCGCGTGAGCGTATTGTTCAGTCGATGGAAGAGATTAAAACGGAACTGGCTGACCGGCGCCGGGTGTTACTGGAAAACAATAAGCTGCTCGAAGAACAGCGTATTGCACAGCGTACCCAGTTCGATCTGGAAATGATGAATGAACTGGGCTACTGCTCCGGGATCGAAAACTACTCGCGTTATCTTTCCGGGCGGGGGCCGGGTGAGGCACCGCCGACCCTGTTTGACTACCTGCCTGCAGACGGTCTGCTGGTGGTCGACGAGTCCCACGTGACTATTCCGCAGATAGGCGGTATGTATCGCGGGGACCGTGCCCGTAAAGAAAATCTGGTGGAGTACGGTTTCCGACTCCCGTCAGCGCTGGATAACCGGCCACTGAAATTTGAAGAATTTGAAGCTCTGGCTCCGCAAACTATCTATGTTTCTGCAACGCCCGGGGCCTATGAGCTGGAGAAATCCGGCGGGGAAGTGATCGAGCAGGTGGTTCGTCCGACCGGATTGCTTGACCCGATCATCGAAGTCCGGCCGGTGGCGACTCAGGTGGATGATTTGCTCTCTGAAATTCGTCAGCGGGTCATCCTGAATGAACGGGTTCTGGTGACCACGCTCACCAAACGTATGGCCGAAGATCTGACCGAATATCTGGAAGAGCACGGTGAAAAGGTACGTTACCTGCACTCGGATATCGATACCGTCGAGCGTATGGAGATTATCCGTGACTTGCGTCTCGGGGAGTTCGATGTGCTGGTGGGGATTAACCTGTTACGCGAAGGGTTAGATATGCCGGAGGTGTCTCTGGTCGCGATTCTGGATGCGGATAAAGAAGGCTTCCTGCGTTCGGAACGTTCATTGATCCAGACCATCGGACGCGCAGCACGTAATATCAATGGTAAGGCCATCCTCTACGGCGACCGCATCACCCCATCGATGGCCAGGGCTATCGATGAGACCGAACGCCGTCGTGAAAAGCAGGAAGCCTGGAATGCGGAACACGGTATTGTGCCGACCCGGCTGAACAAGAAAGTCACCGATATTCTGGAGATGGGCCAGTCGGCCGGCAAATCGAAAGGGAAATCACGGGACAAACAGAGTGGCCGTCGTCCGGCCGGCGATGGCGGCGAGTATGCGGCCTTAACGCCACAGGCAATGCAGAAAAAAATCAGCGAACTGGAATCCCGTATGCAGCAGCATGCGATGGATCTTGAGTTTGAGGAGGCGGCACGGGTCCGTGATGAATTACACGAACTCCGTGAACTGTTTATCGCGACCTCTTAACCTCACTCCGGCCTCCGGGTCATCAGCTGATGGCCTGGACGGCTTTTTCCAGTGCAATATGCAGCAACTGGCGATCATGGCGGTAGCGAATATCTCCGGCTTCCAGCGGATGGCGGATGATTTTTCGCCCATCCAGTGCCACCGTATCGGTGGAGGGGCTGACCACCACGGCATCGATGACCCGACGGCCAATGACCTGCTCCATTTTCATCAGTTTATCGGCCACACTCAATGTGCCGGCAGGGCTCATTTCCCGGCCGAGATTACCGATAAAGATCATCGGAGCGGGGGTGCGCCTGAGTGCTGTGGCCATCTGCTCAAGCAGCAGGACCGGCATCAGACTGGTATAAAAACTGCCAGGCCCAATCAGAATCAGGTCGGCTTCGGCAATGGCACTGACGGCTTCACGGGTTGCCGGAACCTGCGGACAGAGTTCAAGGGTCGCAGGGGTTTCTGTCATGGCATCAATGGCGGTTTCGCCGTACACCGCATTCCCTTCGCTGTCGCTGGCGACCAGGTCGACCGGTTGCTCTGACATGGGGATCAGCAGGGCATCCACCTTCAGAACATTGCGGATGAGGTTAATGGCTTCCAGCGGGCGCACACTCAGATTATCCAGCGCTTTCAGCATCAGGTTACCGAGGTTATGGCCCGCCAGCTCTCCGCTACCGCTGAAACGGTATTCAAACATGGCAGAGGCAATGCCGGGTTCGGTGATCAACTGGTTCAGGCAGTTTCGCATATCGCCCCAGGCGATACCGCCTTCGGAACGGCGGATCCTGCCGGTCGAACCTCCGTTATCTGTGGTGGTCACTATCCCGGTCAGTCTGGAGCCGAGGAATGAGAGCGAGGACATCACACGGCCTAACCCATGTCCTCCACCGATAGCCACAACACGATCCAAATCTGCCAGCGTGCGGTTCATAACACTCCTTAAATGCGCTGCCATCCTGAACGGCAAAAGTTTTGCAGAATAATGGGTAGGATAAATCAACATCTTCGGTTATGCATAGCATGATGAACAGAAGATAAATCTGTGTTTATGCTGTCTGACATCAATCGCCTGCGGATAAACGGCATGGTGCAGATCGTGCATTCGCGCTAGAATTACTGACAGACGATTATCTGTACGGATAATTTACACTCAAAGCCCGTCTGACCTAAGTGTCTTTGCGAATACGGCGGTCGGGCCGCAGTGATAAACTGCCAGGGTGTGGGAAGAAATGACCGCATCTCCCGACTTGGAAAGGTGTTCCTGTGTCTTCGTTAATTGATACCTTTGACAGGCGTTTTTACTATCTGCGACTGTCCGTGACCGATGTCTGTAATTTTCGCTGTACCTACTGTCTGCCGGACGGTTACCGGCCGCAGTCTGTCCGTAACAAGGGCTTTTTGTCGCTGGATGAAATCCGCCGTGTCAGCCGGGCCTTTGTGGCGGCGGGGACGGAGAAGATCCGCCTGACGGGGGGAGAGCCCTCATTACGGCGGGATTTCACGGAGATCATCGCTGCGGTCAGGGAAAACCCCGAACTGCGCAAGATAGCGATGACAACCAACGGTTATCGGATGCAGCGAGACATTCAGCAGTGGCGTGACGCCGGACTGACCGCCGTTAACGTCAGCATCGACAGCCTCGATGCCCGCCAGTTCTATGCCATCACCGGGCAGGATAAACTTCACCAGGTGATGAGCGGGATAGATGCCGCCTTTGAGGCCGGCTTTGCGCAGGTTAAAGTTAACACTGTGCTGATGAAAGATCTCAACAGCCATCAGCTCCACACGTTTCTGGACTGGATAAAGTCACGGCCGATTCAGTTGCGCTTTATTGAACTGATGGAGACCGGTGAGGGGAGTGCATTGTTCAGAAAACATCACGTCTCCGGAGAGGTTATCCGTCAGCAACTGCTGCGTCTGGGCTGGCAACTGCAGGTCAGAGCAAAGGATGATGGCCCGGCACAGGTATTCTCACATCCGGAGTATCAGGGAAGCATCGGTCTTATCATGCCGTATGAAAAAGATTTTTGCCTGAGCTGTAACCGGCTGCGGGTCTCGGCCATCGGCAACCTGCATCTCTGTCTGTTCGGTGAGCACGGAATACCGCTGCGCGATTTACTGGCAGATGATCAGCATCAGGATGAATTACTGGCCAGGATCCGTCACAGCCTCGGCCGGAAAAAACAGACCCATTTTCTGCATCAGGGAAATACCGGAATCACGCAGAATCTGTCGTTTATTGGTGGATAGTCAGGAGAGACAGAATGAGTAAATCCCCGCAAGCGTTTGTGCCGTTATCCGTGGCGGTCATGACCGTCTCCGATAGCCGCGATGCCTCGCAGGACAGTTCCGGTGACTATTTAGCCGGAGCCGTCCGGGAGGCGGGCCATCAGGTGGCAGAACAGCTTATCTGTCCGGATAATCGTTACCACCTCCGGGCGGCTGTCTCCCGCTGGATTGTCAGTGAGCAGGTGCAGGTCATTATTATCAATGGCGGCACCGGCTTTCACCCTAAAAACAGTACGCCTGAGGCCATCGAACCCCTGCTCGATCGCCCCATCGAGGGGTTTGGTGAATTATTCCGGATGGTCTCGTATGAAGACATCGGTGCGGCTACCCTGCAGTCACGGGCACTGGCGGGCCTGGCCAATCAGACACTGATCTTTGCGCTGCCCGGTTCGACCAGTGCCTGCCGTCAGGCCTGGGAGCGGATTATCTGCTCACAGATCGATGCGACCACCCGCCCTTGTAACTTTGTTTCCCAGCTTAAGAAAATCTGATTATGTCCCAACTCACCCATATCAACCGTGCCGGCGATGCCCATATGGTCGATGTCTCGGCCAAGTCTGAGACAGTACGTGAAGCACGTGCAGAAGCGTACGTGTGTATGCATCCGCAGACCCTGCAGATGATCATTGACGGAAGCCACCACAAAGGCGATGTCTTTGCCACCGCCCGGATTGCCGGTATCCAGGCCGCCAAGCGGACCTGGGAGCTTATCCCCCTCTGTCATCCGCTGATGCTTAGCAAAGCAGAGGTCACACTGAACCCGTTACCGGAGAGTGCCCGGGTGCATATTGAGGCCGTCTGCCGGCTGACCGGGAAAACCGGCGTGGAGATGGAAGCGCTCACTGCGGCGTCCGTCGCGGCACTGACTATCTACGATATGTGCAAAGCCGTGCAGAAAGATATTGTGATCGACGGCGTGCGGCTGGTCAGTAAAACCGGCGGTAAATCCGGCGATTTCAGGGCAGGTGAACATGATTAATGTGCTGTTCTTTGCCCGCGTTCGTGAACTGGCCGGATGTTCAGATCTCGGGGTCGCGGCCGGTTACCCGGATGTTGATGCCTTACACCAGCATCTGGTCGCCCGGGATGGGCGTTTCGCACTGGCTTTGGAGAAAGAGAAACTGCTGGTGGCCGTCAATCAGACCCTGGTACCGTTCAGTCATCCCCTGAATGACGGGGACGAAGTGGCTTTCTTTCCGCCTGTGACCGGAGGTTAAACGGTGACGAGTCATACCATGATCAGGGTCGGGGAAGCACCGTTCTCCGTCGCCGACGTTTACCAGTGGCTGTCCGCCAGTGATGAGGACGGGGCTATCGTGACTTTCACCGGAAAAGTGCGTAACCATAATGCCGGTGACAGTGTCGCGACCCTGACACTTGAGCATTATCCGGCAATGACAGATAAAGTACTGCACGAGATTGCCACCCGCGCACGGGAACGCTGGCCGCTACAGCAGGTCGCCATTATTCATCGGGTAGGGTGCCTGGCGCCTGGCGATGAGATTGTGCTGGTCGGCGTCAGTTCAGCGCATCGCAGCAGTGCTTTTGCCGCAGCCAGTTATATTATGGATATTCTGAAAACGCAGGCCCCTTTCTGGAAACGGGAAGCGACTGCGCAGGGGGATCGCTGGGTGAGTTCACGGGAAAGCGATGCGCAGGCGGCCAGGCGCTGGGATGAGTCCCGGTGAGTGTGTTATCTGTGGTTCCGCCAATCCGCTCTCTGTGGCCGTCATTCCCGGAGTGTGCCGGTCTGCGACGTTACCCTGTGCTGTTATGCGTCGCACTCCTCACCCTGGCAGGTTGTAGCCAGCATCAGCCCTCCGTGCCGGCCGAAAAACCCGCAGTGGTGAAGGCCCGGCTGCAGCACTTACTTCCGCCGGCGGTCAGAGATAAAGCCGGCTGGTCGGAAGATATCTACCAGGCCTTCAGTCATCAGAAACTTTCTCCGTCAGCACAAAATCTTTGTGCGGTGATTGCCGTTGCCGGACAGGAGTCCGGGTTCAATGCGGACACACCGGTGAGTGGTCTGCCCGCTATCGCGATGAAAGAGATTTATCGCCGCGCTGCTGCACTCTATATCCCGCAATTTGTGGTGGATACGGCCCTGAAAATCCCGTCGCCGGATGGGAAAAGCTATGCACAACGTCTGCATTCGGTCCGTAACGAGCAGCAGCTGAGTGCCATTTTTGATGACCTTATCGGCACGGTGCCGATGGGGCAACGGTTATTCGGCAATCTGAATCCGGTGCATACGGCCGGTCCGATGCAGGTGAGTATTGCTTTCGCCGAACAGCATGCTGCCGGTTATCCGTGGCCGGTGGATAACACACTGCGTCGTGAAGTCTTCAGTCGCCGGGGCAGCGTCTGGTTTGGTACACTGCATCTGCTGGGCTATCCGGCTGACTATCCGTCGATGATTTATCGTTTTGCCGATTATAATGCCGGCTGGTATGCCAGCCGGAATGCAGCGTTCCAGGCCGCCGTAATGCAGTTAACCGGCCGCCGGCTGGCATTGGATGGTGACCTTATACGTTATGACGGTGACGGGGTCGGCAGCACGGAAAAAGCGGTACTGAGTCTGCAGGGCCGTCTGGGGATCAGTGCTTCCTCCCTCCGTCATCAGCTGACTCTGGGGGAGGACCCTGAGTTTTCCCAAAGTGACGTCTGGAAACAGGTCTTCCGGCTGGCGGATAAACAGAATGGCCGTGCACTGCCGCGGGCCATATTGCCCGGCATCGAACTGGAAAGCCCGAAAATTACCCGTCAGCTGACGACAGCCTGGTATGCTGAGCGGGTAAATACCCGTTACAGACAGTGTCTGGCGCGGGAATAACCCTTCACTGGCGCAGTCACCGTGATTTGTGCCAAACTTAAGCACCGGTTTAATTTAGTAATGAGGTGGAGCATGGAGCGATATCAACGTCAGGATAATTCAGCGTTACAACGGGCCGGTTCCGGCCTGCAAACTTATATGGCTCAGGTCTATGGCTGGATGACCTGCGGGCTGTTACTGACGGCGTTTGTCAGCTGGTTTGCTGTCAGAACTCCCCGCGTCATGGAGTTTGTATTCTCCAGTCAGATCACCTTTTTTGGCCTGATCATTCTTCAGCTGGCGGTGGTTTTTGTCCTCTCCGGCATGGTGCATAAGATGAGCGGGGCACTGGCGACCGGCCTGTTTATGCTCTATTCGGCGCTGACCGGACTGACCATGGCCAGTATTTTTCTGGTGTATACCTATTCATCGATTGCCAGCACTTTCTTTGTCACTGCCGGCATGTTTGGTGCCATGACTCTGTATGGCTATACGACTAAACGTGATCTCAGCAAGATGGGCAGTCTGTTGTTTATGGCGCTGATCGGCATCCTGGTGGCTTCTCTGGTGAACTACTGGCTGAAGAGCCCGGCGTTAATGTGGGCAATTACCTATATCGGTGTGGTGGTCTTTGTGGGGCTGACCGCCTATGACACCCAGAAACTGAAATATATGGGTGAGAATATCGATATTAACGATAAAGAAAATCTTCGTCGTTACAGTATCGTCGGCGCACTGACGCTGTATCTGGACTTCATTAACCTGTTTATGATGTTGCTGCGTATCTTTGGTAATCGCCGCTAATTGATGTTCATTTTGTGCCGGGGCCTTAGGGCCCCTTTTTTATTGCCCGTTTTCCACGGCGACAGGCCGCAAAACACCCCCCCTGGCGTTATTCCGGTCCGATAGCATTCTGTGTATTCCGGGGGATCAGCGGCTGCGTACAGCGATAAAAAATATTCTGCTGCAACACACTGAATTCAGGGGGTTCGGGGGGCATAACTCACTGCCGAAATTTTGCATAATTGCAAAAAATTCAAAAAAAGTGATTTTTGTGGCATAATGCCACACCTGAGTAAATGCCGGATAAGCAAAAACTGGTGTCTGAATCACAAAAAACACCCGTAAAAATTAAAAAACAGGCTCTTTTTTTAAAACTGGATTAGTCTGAATAATCCTGACCGGCGATGCCGGTGTGCATGGGCGGCTTAACAGTCTGCCAGGAGAGAAAAATGAAATGGTCTAACCGTGTTCAGATTATCACTGGGCAAACCTGCTTCCATATTGCAATGCATCTGAGTGTTGTTGTATTCCTGATTTGGGGATGGAAACACCGGTTATTAGCTGAAGTCAGCGCGGGTCTGGTGGCGGCTTACGTCATCGTTCTGGTCGCGATGATGGTGACGCAGCGTATCGCACGTCTGCGACTGATTGGCGATTATCTTGAAGAAGCCAGCACCACGTATTATTTCGGTGCGGCAATGTTAACTCTGTTGTTACTGTCCCGTGTGGTCCACAACCCTTTACTGGTGGGTGCGCTGGGAGTTGTCATGCTGGTCGGTCCGGCCCTGATCTCCTTACTGGCTAAAGAGCCGGTGCGTCACACCGAAAATAAACGCAGCTAATCTTTCTTACCGACGGACAGTTTACTGTAGCCGGGACGGGTTTTTACAGACCGGTGCTATTGATAGGTAATGGCACTCGCGCAGTGCCCCTAACTCTGGTAGACTGCCCGTATTATGCATCGTAGTTTTTGCCACTGACTCATCTCTGAGTCACATAACACTACCCCCTGAAAACTGCGCCGTAAATTTACGGTCAGGGCGTTCCGGAGTAACTATTTCCCATGTCTTTTGAATCTCTCGGCCTTAGCGCCGACATCCTGCGTGCTGTCAGCGAACAAGGCTACAGTGAACCTACACCTATTCAGCGTCAGGCGATCCCTGTTGTGCTGGCAGGGGGGGATTTACTGGCAAGCGCTCAGACGGGTACCGGTAAAACCGCCGGCTTTACCCTGCCAATGCTGCAACGGTTATCCACCACCCCGCTGGTGGCTAAAGGACGTCGTCCCGTACGCGCCCTGATCCTGACACCGACCCGTGAACTGGCGGCTCAGGTCGGGGAAAATGTGCGTGAGTACAGCCGTTATCTGAACATGCGCTCACTGGTCGTCTTCGGCGGGGTCAGCATTAACCCACAGATGATGAAACTGCGTGGCGGTGTCGATATCCTGGTCGCGACCCCGGGCCGTCTGCTGGATCTTATGCATCAGAATGCGGTCGATATTTCTACCGTTGAAATTCTGGTACTGGATGAAGCTGACCGGATGCTGGATATGGGCTTTATCCATGATATCCGTCGGGTACTGGCTAAATTACCGCCACGCCGACAGAACCTGTTGTTCTCAGCCACCTTCTCAGATGAGATCAAATCGCTGGCCGAAAAACTGCTGGATCGCCCGTCCCTGATTGAAGTGGTGCGTCGTAATACCGCGTCTGAACAGGTCAGTCAGCAGGTTCACTTTGTGGATAAAAAACGTAAGCGGGAACTGCTTTCGTATCTGATTGGTCGTGATAACTGGCAGCAGGTGCTGGTATTTACCCGTACCAAGCACGGGGCTAACCATCTGGCCGAACAGCTGAATAAAGACGGTATTACGGCGGCAGCTATTCACGGTAATAAAAGCCAGGGTGCCCGTACCCGGGCACTGGCTGATTTTAAAACCGGCGCAGTGCGTGTACTGGTTGCGACCGATATCGCGGCCAGGGGAATTGATATCGAAGAACTGCCTCATGTAGTGAACTACGAACTACCGAATGTGGCGGAAGACTATGTTCACCGTATCGGGCGTACCGGCCGTGCGGCATCGACCGGTGCTGCCTTGTCACTGGTGTGTGTTGATGAACATAAACTGCTGCGTGATATCGAGCGTTTACTGAAGCGTGAAATCCCGCGTCTGGCGCTGCCTGGTTTTGAGCCGGATCCGTCTATCAAAGCCGAGCCCATCCAGAATGGCCGTCAGGGAGGACGTGATCGTCGTCCGGGTGGCGGCGGACAGGGGCCACGGGGTCAGTCTTCCCGCAAACCTGGCGGTGATAACGGTAAACCCCGGACGAATACTGGCAGCCCGCGGCCGCCACGTCGTTCGCAGGGGCCGAAAAAGACCGAACGGACCTGATAACGATGCGGGTATTACTGGCGCCGATGGAGGGCGTGCTTGATTCTTTAGTCAGGGAACTTCTTTCAGAAGTGAATGATTATGATCTGTGCATTACGGAGTTTCTCCGGGTGGTGGATCAGTTATTACCCGCAAAATCGTTTTACCGGCTGTGTCCGGAGTTACATCATCACAGCCGGACCTCGTCCGGCACCCTGGTCAGGATCCAGTTGCTGGGGCAGCATGCCGGCTGGCTGGCCGAAAATGCGGCCCGTGCGGTTGAATTAGGATCCTACGGGGTGGATCTCAATTGCGGTTGTCCTTCCAAAATGGTCAACGGCAGTGGTGGCGGTGCTACCTTACTCAAAGATCCCGATGTGATTTATCAGGCCGCTAAAGCCATGCGCGAGGCGGTACCCGCGGAATTACCCGTCACGGTAAAAGTCAGGCTGGGCTGGGATTCGAGTGCGCGATGCTTCGAAATTGCCGATGCCGTTGCCAGCGCCGGTGCGACAGAATTGGTGGTTCACGGCAGGACGAAAGAAGACGGTTATAAGGCGGAGGCCATTAACTGGCCGGCGATCGGTGAAATCCGTCAGCGTTTATCTATTCCCGTAATCGCCAATGGTGAAATCCGCGATCATCAGAGCGCCATGCAATGTCTCCGGGTGACCGGATGTCATGATGTCATGGTGGGCCGCTGGGCGCTGAATGTGCCGAATCTTAGCCGTGTCATCAAATATAATGAGCCGCCGATGGCCTGGCCGCAGGTAGTTCAGCTGCTGAATAAGTATTGTCAGCTGGAAAAGCAAGGGGATACCGGGTTATATCATCTCGCACGCATCAAGCAGTGGCTGGGTTATCTCCGTAAAGCGTATCCGCAAGCCAGCGAACTTTTCAGTGATGTCCGCCCTCTGGCGACATCCGGGCTTATCGCCTCGGCAATCGCGCGGGCAGCCGATAGTCTGTGCTGAAGACAATGCGTTTTACGGTTGTCGTATTACGCCATCAGACGCTATGATTAAAGGATTCACCCTCAATCTCCGGATGTTTTACTTATCATGGCTGAATCTGCAGTGCTGGGCCGGACTCAGTTAAACCTACGTATTCTTTCTGTCGTTATTTTCACTTTCTTCTGCTATCTGTCTGTCGGCTTACCCCTGGCGGTACTGCCCGGGTTCGTCCATCATAACCTCGGCTACAGTTCCTTTATTGCCGGTATCATTATCAGTTTGCAGTATTTCTCTACCCTTATCAGCCGGCCGCAAAGTGGTCGCCTTGCCGACAGTATCGGGCCGAAAAAAGTCGTGATGCTGGGCCTGGTGCTGTGCGGAATGAGCGGCGTGATGACGATTATCGCGGCTATTCTTGCCGGCCGTCCGATGCTGAGCTTACTGCTGCTGGCGGCGGGGCGTATTTGTCTGGGGTTCGGCGAAAGTTTCAGTAGCACGGGAGCAACCCTGTGGGGGATGAATCTCGTCGGTCCGGTACATACGGCGCGGGTGATCTCCTGGAACGGGGTGGCGACCTATCTGGCCATGGCGATTGGCGCACCGCTGGGGGTATTACTCGATCAATGGATGGGGATCAGTGGCTTTGCCGGACTGGTGGCACTGATGGCCGTGTTGGGTTTTGTCTTAGCCAGTAAAAAGCCGGCCATTATCGTGACCGTCGCTAAACGTGTTCCCTTTAGCCAGGTCTTCCGGCGGGTGTGGATTTTCGGGCTGGGACTCAGTGCCGGCACCATTGGATTCGGGGTGATTGCGACCTTTATCACGCTCTATTTCGGTAGCCGGGGATGGGGCGGAGCCGCGGTGACGCTGACCCTGTACAGCCTGGGATTCACCGTTATCAGGTTGGTATCGGGCAATGCTATCAACCGTTTCGGGGGACTGAAGGTTTCACTGATCTCCTTTCTGGCGGAAGGGGTCGGGCTGTTTCTGCTCTGGCATGCGGATTCGGTACTGACCGCCGATATCGGCGCTTTTCTTACCGGCTGTGGTTTCTCGCTGATATTTCCAGCGCTGGGCGTGGAGGCGGTGAAACAGGTTGAACCTCAAAGCCAGGGGGCCGCCCTTGGAACTTACTCTGCTTTCCTGGATTTCGGTCTGGGGATCACCGGACCAGTGGCGGGTCTGCTGATGAATTTCGCCGGGATCCGATCCGTCTATCTGGCGGCAATGCTGGTGGTTGCCGGAGGGGGAGTGCTGATGATCCGCTTACTCCGGCGGGATATCATCAAGCCGGTCTGAGGCATTTTAAGCAGGCCGGACAGGCTGCGTCAGAGACAGGTTGCTGTCTGCCCCGGAACTCCGCATCAAGCTCTTTTCGTCTCTCATTGGGACCCCCTTTTGATTTCCTGTTGAACCTTTGCAGTTGCCAGACCGCAAGGTGTTTTAACAAATCAAAAGGGGTTTTTATATACGGCCCAAAGCTGAAAGCTTTACGGAACCCCCAGCCTGGCTGGGGGTTTTCTGGATACAATAAAAAGCCCCGCCAGAGCGGGGCTTTTTTATCAGAACTTAGGGCAGGGCGTGGAAGATTTATCCGGCCGTTGCTGCCTGAGGCTGCTCCGTGATCACATTGGCACCCTGTGGAGTATTCGGTGTCAGCGGTTCTTCTTTAGGCTGTGCTTCAGAAGTCTCTGCCACCGGTTGAGGTGTCGTGTTTACCGCATTGCCGACGCCATTAATTTTTACCGGCATTCCGGAACGCGCTTTCAGTGCAGCATTCAACACATTCTGGTTAATCCCCGGGTCGGTCAGCATTTTGCTGATGGCCGGTGTAAGGGTTAACGGTACTTCCGCGTTGGAGGTAAACTGCGCTTCGGTGGTAGACAGCGGGTTATGCACTTCAATATAACGCGACCCGTCAGGCTCTACCGCGACTTTGACGGGCTGATCGATAAATTGCACACGGGTGCCTACCGGCACATTTTCAAACAACCATTTGATATCGTCAGCACGCAGACGCACACAACCGTGGCTTACGCGTAAACCGATACCGAAGTTAGCATTGGTGCCGTGAATAGCGTACAGGCGACCAATATAGAGCGCATACAGACCCATCGGGTTATCCGGTCCGGCAGGGAAGACGTCCGGCAGGTTCTGGCCATTAGCTTCATATTCTGCATGCATTGCTTTTGTCGGTGTCCAGGTCGGGAAAGGACGCTTATGCTGCACACTGGTCACCCAGTTCAGCGGGGTATCTTTACCCAGTTCGCCGATACCGATAGGCAGAACCACGACACTGTGCGTGCCTTTCGGGTAGTAGTAGAGACGCATCTCGGCGCTATTGATCACAATACCTTCGCGCGGTGCATCCGGCAGGATCAATTGCTGAGGGATGATAAGTTTACTGCCACCGCGCGGCAGGTAAACATCCACCTTCGGATTGGCCTCCAGCATATTACTCAATCCCATCTGGTATTGAGAGGCGAAAGCTTCCAGTGGCAGTTTATTGTCCTGCGGCAGAGTGAGTTCAAGGTTCTCACCGATAAGACTACTGTTTGCCGGGGGCAACGGATAAAGCACGGCAAATGCAGAGTGGCTGTAAGCCACTAAAGCCAGTGCGAGTGATGCGAACGCGCGAATGCTATTTTTCATATTTATTCAGTATATTAGTGCCTGAAGCGGGCGTGTTAATAGTAATGTACGGGGCCGTTAATAATCGCTGGCTGCACAGTATATGCGCTTAAACGAATCTCCGGAACCTGCATTTTATAGCGGAGCATTTTACTGCAGAGCGTCTTCCGTCAAACACCCGGTTACTGCTGTTTCCGCTGTTTTAAAAAGCGTATCCCTTTCCAGACTATGTACAACACCACGGCCAATCCTGCAAGCCAGAACAAAGGTTTCAGATAGTTATCCAGTTTATCGAGCCATGGAGCGATTAGCTTTCCGGCAAAGTATCCCAGACTGACGAACAACATCGCCCAGACAAAGGCGCCGATCACATTAAAAATCAGAAAACGGCGTGGAGACAGTTGGCTGGAACCGATAATAATGGGGCCGATGATCCGGAAGCCATACATAAAACGGACACCAATCACAAACAGGCTGGGATGACGATGAATAAGCTGTGTGGCTTTTTCCACTTTATCCTGATGGTTTGTGAACCTGGAAATAATTCGGGTGCCATAACGCTTTCCCAGCCAGTAGAGTAACTGGTCACCAATAATGCCGCCAGCCATCGCCGCCGCGACAACGCCGGCAAAATGTAATAATCCCTTATGGGCTGCGACGCCCCCAAGCAGAACAAAAGTTTCACCTTCCGCGACACAACCTATCAGTAGCGCAAGATAACCATAGTGTGAAATCAAAGAGTTAATATCAATATGCAACGCTGAGGTCCCTGTATTGTTCAACGGTAAGGTAAGTTTACACGGCATTTCGTTCCGGTGCGATGATGTTCCCGGGATCACGTGGCAGTAAACCGGCTAATTTTGTCAGACTTACTTACAAATTCCGTGGTCGTCAAATTTCCGTTACTTTAAGTTTTTTTGTGATGATCAGCGTATGATGCTGCCGCCAGCTAACCACTCGATAATACCGGGCGGCGGCCTGTGTCTGCACAGTCATAAAAAACATCACGGTATCATTAATAACATGTCTTTAAATTTACGCCATTCTTTACTTATTTTTGCATTAATTTCACCGGCGACCCTGACCGTATTGCCTGCGAGTGCTGAGCGCAGCACTCCCGATGTCAATGCCGCGCTGCAGCCCCGGATAGCGTCCGGCAGTGCGATGGTGCTCGATCTTAAAACCAATAAAGTCCTCTTTTCCAGCCATCCGGACCGCGTCCGGCCTATCGCCTCCTTAACCAAACTGATGACCGTTATGGTGGTGCTGGATGCGAAACAGCCGTTGGACCAGATCATTAATGTGGATATCAGCCAGACACCGGAAATGCGCGGTGTGTTTTCGCGGGTGAAACTGAACAGTGAAATCAGTCGCCGCAATATGATATTGCTGGCGCTGATGTCGTCAGAAAACCGTGCAGCGGCCAGCCTGGCGGCACACTATCCCGGAGGATATCAGGCCTTTATCCGGGCGATGAACGCTAAGGCGCGCACTCTGGGGATGACGCAGACTCACTATGTGGAACCGACCGGGCTGTCGATACACAATGTGTCTACGGCGGCAGATTTGGTGAAATTACTGAAAGCTACCGAAAAGTATCCGCTGATCGGTGAACTGAGCCGGACCCCGGAAGATACCGCAATCTTCAGTCATCCGTCGTACGCACTGCCTTTCCGTAATACGAATCATCTGGTTTATAATAAAACATGGGACATCCGGTTAACAAAAACCGGTTACACGGATGAAGCGGGGCATTGCCTGGCCATGCGCACAGAAATTAATGGCCGGCCGGTGGCATTAGTGGTGCTCGATGCTTTCGGAAAATATACCCATTTTGCTGACGCGAACCGCATCCGTAGCTTTCTGGAAACCGGAAAATCAGCGCCGGTACCGGCGTCTGCGCTGGCGTATAAGAAAGAGAAAGCGTTATAGCATGTCCGGACATGCCGGGTACCCTGCCCGGCGTGTTTTCCGTACCATTCCGATGGCATGTCCCGGAATAATTCACTACAACTGACTCTCTGATCATTTTTGACAACTTCACCGTCATCGTTCCGGGGTATAAGGTCATTATGCGTATTTTCCCGACCCTTCTCAGCGTTATGTTACTGCTGTTCACCTGTCAGTTTTCTGCGATTGCGCTGGCTGATACGACAGATTCTGCACAGGCAGAGCCGGCTCCTCATATCGATGCGGGCCGTGAACTGGCTAAAATGCAGGTGATCCTCGATAAAATTAAGGGCCAGGTCTCCGGCTCGACTCCGGATGTCACCCTGAGCCAGCTGAATGATATGGCACAGGACCTTTCGGACAATGCCAATACGCTGGCCCAGAGCCTGCAGCCCCAAAGCCAGAAAATAGATGCACAGCTGGCGGTGCTGGGGCCGGCTCCCGCACCGGGCAGCGGTGTGAAAGAAACCGCCGATGTCACCAGCAAACGACGGATACTGGGAGAGCAGAAAAAAACACTGGATAACCAGATAAAGCAGGCGACCGCGCTGAAGAACGGTGCGCTTAACCTGTCTGCGCAGATCCTTAACCTGCGCCGCGACCAGCTAAGAACACAGCTGGCCCTCAATTCCGGCAGTATCCTGTCGGCAACGTTCTGGCAACCCCTCTATGACAGCAATTCTTTTGACCAGGAAAAATTAGAGCGCTTCGGTCAGGAATTACTGGATACCGCCGTGCTTTCATGGAGTCCGGATGGGCGGATCGGCACCATTTTCTGGGTACTGGCCGCAATACTGGTGATGTATCCGGGACGCCGTTATGCGGAAGAATTTCTCGCCTGGGTCAGCATCCATAAGATGCCTGAAGGGCGTCTGAGACGCAGTTTTCTGGCAACCGCCATCGCCTTAACCACACTATTGGCCATCGTGCTGTCATTTAACTTTATTGCGCTGGCGTTTACCCGTAATGAAACGGCCGGTGACGATGTGCAGGAATATGTGTCACGGCTGGTGCAGCTGAGTATTATCTGCGGCCTGATTGCAGGGCTGGGACGTGCCTTCCTGTCCACACGGCGACCGACCTGGCGTCTGGCGAATATCAGTAATGGGGTGGCGAATGCATTGAAGCCTTTTCCGACCCTTATCGCTTTGATGGTGTGTATTTTCCAGGCGATGGAATCGTTTAACTACACTGTCGGTACCAGTGTCAGTACCACCATCTTCGGTAACGGGCTGACCGCGCTGGTGATTGGTCTGTTTGCGGTAATGATTGTGATACGTATTAATCGTACCCGCCGCCGGATTCAGAACGATGATACACCCGCCGAAACACGTTCCACCCTGGCCGGAATTATTGAACTGTCGCTGTTCCTGGCCGGAGTGTCTATCCTGGTGGCATTACTGATCGGTTATGTGACTTTCGGGCGTTTCCTGAGTTATGAGGTGGTTTGGATTGGGATCCTGCTCAGCTCTTTTTATCTGCTTACCCGCCTGACGACAGACAGTTGCGAGGCAATATTCTCCACCGGAAATGCATGTGGTCAGCGCGTGCAAAGTACACTGGATATTGATGAGCGCTATTTATATCAGATAGCCTCATTATTATCGGCATTACTGAAATCCTTTCTGGTGTTATTGCTTATCTTCGCGTTATTGAATGGCACCATCTCCTCGACCTCTCCGACTGAAATGCTGCAAAAAGCGATTGCATTCTGGGGCGGGAAAGGGCTGGAAAAACTGAATATCGTCCCTTCGCAGGTGGTCACAGCCGTGATTCCGTTAGTGGCCGGCATTTATGTTCTGCGGGCGGTCCGTCGCTGGCTGGATCAGGATTTCCTGCCCAAGACCGAAATGGACAAGGGGATGCAGGTTTCTATCATCACCTTGTTTACCAATGTCGGTTATGTGCTGGTGATCCTGCTGGCGCTTTCGGTGATGGGGGTGCAGTGGAATAAACTGGCCTGGATTGTCAGTGCGCTGTCGGTCGGTATCGGTTTTGGTTTACAGGAGATCGTTAAAAACTTTATTTCCGGGCTGATTCTGCTCACCGAACGTCCGGTAAAAGTCGGCGACCTGGTGGGGATCAGCGGTTATGAAGGGGATATCCGTCGTATCAATGTCCGGGCGACCGAAATCCAGCTCTCGGATAAATCGACGGTAATTGTCCCGAACTCACAGCTGATCTCACAGAATGTCCGTAACGCTACGATGGGAAATGCCGAGGGGGTAGTGACCATTCCGCTGGTATTCCCGCTCGATATCGATCCGGTGAAAGTGAAAGACATTTTACTGGGGGTTTATCAGGATAACGAACGTATCCTTGAAACTCCGGCACCGTCGGTCAGTTTTAAAGATCTTTCCGCCCAGGGGATCTCACTGAGTGTGACCGGGAATGTGGCTACGCAACGGCAGATATCCTCGGTGAAAAGTGAGTTACTGTTCGAAATTCTGGTGCGGTTACGCCACTCCGATGTACCGTTATCTTCTCCGCAGACGATGGTTATCGAACAGAAGAAAGAGTCGTTAATCCCCGGACCGACGGAATAACCGGCTATCTCTTTGATCGGGCTTGCAGTTCAGGGGCCCGTTCACTCCCCGTAATACGCTCTGCATGCTATGCTTTTCAGGACCGACCCTATCCCGGTTCAGTATAACTCTGTGCCGGTCCCTGACAGCTGCCCGTCTCTGAGAGCCTGACTATGAAATGGTTTTACCCGTTACTGGCGATAAGTTTTTCGATCCCTGCCGCATTGGCAGCCAGCCCCGCAGGCTCCGGTGTCCCGGATGAACAGGCACGGGATGCGTTTGTCACCCGGCTCCTGTCACAAATGACACTCAATGAAAAAATTGGTCAGCTCAGACTGATAAGCGTAGGCCCGGATAATCCGAAGTCTGCCATCCGTGACATGATCCGCCAGGGGCAGGTCGGGGCGATTTTTAACACGGTTACCCGACCGGATATCCGTGCGATGCAGGATCAGGTGATGCAGCTGAGCCGGCTGAAAATCCCGTTATTTTTTGCTTATGATGTGGTGCATGGACAGCGAACGATATTTCCTATTCCGCTCGGTCTGGCCGCCAGCTGGGATGTGAATGCGGTAAAAACCGTCGGCCGTATTTCAGCCTACGAGGCGGCGGATGACGGGCTGAACATGACATGGGCACCGATGGTGGATGTCAGCCATGAACCCCGCTGGGGCCGGATGTCGGAAGGATTTGGCGAAGATACCCTGCTGACTGCGCGGATGGGGCAGGCTATGGTGACCGCCATGCAGGGAACCAGCCCCGCCGACCGCTATTCGCTGATGACCACGGTGAAACACTTTGCACTCTATGGGGCCGTCGAGGGCGGACGGGAATATAACTCGGTCGATATGAGCCCTCAGCGTATGTTCCAGGAGTATCTGCCTCCTTATAAAGCGGCTCTGGATGCCGGCAGTGGCGGGGTCATGGTGGCACTGAACTCCATAAACGGGGTTCCCGCCACGGCCGATGGCTGGTTATTAAAAGATATCTTACGTCAGCAGTGGAAATTTAAAGGCATCACCATCAGTGACCATGGTGCCATTAAAGAGCTGATTCAGCACGGCGTCGCCAGTGACCCTGAGGATGCGGTCCGTATTGCTATTACGTCCGGCATTGATATGAGCATGAGCGATCAATATTACAGCCAGTACCTGCCGGGGCTGGTCAAAAGCGGGGCGGTCACCCTGGCGGAGATCGACGATGCTACCCGCCATGTTCTGAATGTGAAATATGATATGGGGCTATTCAGTGACCCTTACCGGCATCTCGGCCCGGCCAAAGATGACCCGGCAGATACCAATGCAGAAAACCGTCTCCATCGTCGTCCGGCCCGCGATGTCGCCGCTGAAACCCTGGTATTGCTGAAAAACCGGCTGGATATCCTGCCGTTGAAAAAGCAGGGCACGATTGCGCTGATCGGACCGCTGGCAGACAGTCAGCGGGATATTATGGGGAGCTGGTCAGCCGCCGGGGTGGCAGGCCAATCGGTGACCTTACGTCAGGGAATGGAAGAGGCTCTGCAGGGGAAAGCGACGTTACTCTATGCTAAAGGCTCAAATATCACGGACAACCCGCGGGTACAAAAATTTCTGAACAGCTATGAACCTGCGGTGACGGTAGATAAGCAATCCCCGCAGCAACTGATAGAGAATGCGGTCGATATGGCGCGTAAAGCCGATGTGGTCGTGGCTGCGGTCGGTGAATCTCAGGGGATGGCCCATGAAGCCTCCAGCCGCAGTGATATCCGTATTCCGCAGGCCCAGCGCCAGTTACTGGATGCCTTAAAAGCCACAGGGAAACCACTGGTGATCGTGCTGATGAATGGCCGGCCTCTGGATATCAGCCATCAGGCCGATCAGGCCGATGCGATTCTGGAGACCTGGTTTAGTGGTACGGAAGGGGGCCATGCCATTGCTGATGTGCTGTTCGGCGATGTGAATCCTTCCGGAAAGTTACCGGTAAGCTTCCCGCGCTCTGTCGGACAATTACCGATATATTATAACCATCTGCCCACCGGCCGACCGTATAACTATCTGCATCCTGATAAATATACTTCACACTATTATGACGCGATCAATGGTCCGCTCTATCCGTTTGGTTATGGCCTGAGCTACACCACCTTTACCGTCTCTCCGGTCACACTTTCAGCACCGGCTTTCAGTGCCGGAGGCAGTCTGCAGGCCAGCGTGACGGTAACCAACACGGGTAAACGGTCCGGAGCGACCGTGGTTCAGATGTACCTGAATGATCCGGTCGCCAGCCTTAGCCGTCCGGTCGAGGAATTAAAAGATTTCCGCAGAATACAGCTCGATGCAGGGCAGTCACAGCGTGTCAGCTTCAGGATTACCACGGACGAGCTTAAGTTTTGGGACCCGCAGATGCACTATGTGGCAGAACCCGGGAAATTTAATCTGATGATAGGACTGGATTCGGTCAGGACGCAGAAAACAGTCTTTACCCTGCGCTAATGTATCGCCGGCCTTGCGCCGGCGGTCTGTGTCCCCTGATGAGACGGCAGGAGAGGTATGATCCGTAACAGAATTGCCCGGCAGGTGTCGCGTCTTAACGGCTTGTCACTGAATGAGTTTGACCTCAGCCAGCCGCCCGGCGATCCGGGGTTATTCGGCCCGGGGAGTATGGTCTGGGAAGTTCATGGCGACTTTCCCTCCATGCTCTGTGGCGGGATAGCCGCGCTGCTTCTGCAGATGCAGCATCCGCTGGCACTGGCCGGCGTCCGGGATCATTCGGACTTTCGGACTGATTTGTTCGGGCGCTTGCGCAGGACCAGCCAGTTTATTGCGGTCACCAGTTTTGGTAACCGCCAGGATGCCTGCACTCTGATAGAGAAAGTGAAAAAAATCCATCGGTATGTCACCGGGAAAGACCCTCTGGGGCGGGAATACCGGGCAGATGACCCGGCGTTGCTGACCTGGGTCCATGTCGCCGAAACTTACAGTTTTCTTGCCGCTCACCTGCGCTACAAAAACCCGTTGCTGAGCCGTGAGGAACAAGACCGCTATTACCGGGAAGCGGCACTGACCGGACAGGCGCTGGGAGCCACGCATATTCCGGTGACAGTCACAGAAGTGGAGGAATATCTGCAGGCGATGCGGCCTCAGCTCTGTATTGATGAGCGAACCTGTGAAGTCAGCCGGTTACTTTTTTCGGCCCCGGCACCCTCTGTCGCAGCCCGCCCGGTCATGGATATTATGCTACGTGCCGGAGGCGATCTGCTGCCTGAATGGACATCGGTGCCTGGCAGGCCACCGGCCAGCCGCTTAAGGCGACAGATGACACGCTACAGTATGCAGGGGGTGGCGGCGCTGTTGCGCTGGGCAGTGACCGACGGGGCACGCGCTAAAGCGATACGCAGGGCAGCGTTATCGGCTGAGGGATGATGATTCACTGCATGCTGACAGCAGTGTATAATCATTAAAGATTTTTTAAGGAATTCTTATGTCAGCGATCGAAGTTATTCTTGTCGATAAAAACGATGCTCCGACAGGAAAAATGGAAAAACTGGAAGTGCATGAAAAAGGATTATTGCATCGCGCGGTGACCGTCTATGTCTTTAACCGCAAAGGAGAGTTTCTGCTCCAGCGTCGGGCGGCTAGTAAATACCATTGCGGAGGGTTGTGGAGCAATACCTGCTGCGGTCATCCTTTTCCTGGCGAAGGGACGCAGCAGGCGGCAGAACGTCGTTTACGTGAAGAAATGGGGCTGAGACTCTCTCTGCACCCGGTGTTCGAGATTAGCTACAACATGCCGTTACACAATGGTCTGACGGAACATGAATACGGGCATATTTTTTTCGGTATCACTGACGAGCCGCCGGTACTGAATATTGAAGAGGCTGATGCGTGGCGATACAGCAACGTGAAGGGACTGCAACGGGAAATGGCCGCCAGTCCTGAGCGCTTTACCCCCTGGTTTATTTATACGTTGTCAGAGGCGATTGCCCATCACCCCGCCTTCATGGCTGCGGACCCGCCTTGTGACTCCTGAAGACGGGGCAGGCCCGGAACTTACGGGGGTCAGGACCTGAGAATAATGGTATAGCCTACCAGCATCAGGCCGCCCATGCCCCCGACAGCCAGCAGCAGGAAAAGAAAGGTAATGCCGATTTTTTGCCAGTTCATGTCCGTGCTACTCCGTTAACAGAAAAAGAGACTCCCGGGCCGGGATGATCGGTCTGCACTCTTTACAGTAACGCGGCAGAGGAAGACGCTGACCCGTGAAGTGCTTCAATCTTATAACCACTCTCCTGCCATTCTGCCAGCAGATTTTGCTGTCCCCGGGTGAGTGGATTATCGGTCCATAAAAAGATTTGCATACGGGGTAACAGTTGCGGGTCAGTCAGCTTGAGTGGTTCAGCCAGCACCGTCACCCGCCAGTTTTGTTCTGTTAAACGCCAGCTTTCGAGCCACAGACGGAGGCGGTCACGGTTAGACCAGCCGATAAGCAGGGCATCTTCACCGGCACGTTTACGCGTGGCTGCCAGCGAAAAACTGACATAATCGATCAGAACACCGTCCAGTAAACTGCTCATATAGGCGGCCGTATGCTGGTTCAGCATCAGCCTCTGACGGACCGGAAGAAACACCTGGTCTATCAGTACGCCCGCCGGGTTATCTTTCCCGAGAGAATAAATCCACTGACGCAAGCGTGCCGGGTGATTATTCCGCAGCACAGACAGCAGTTCATCCTGACGTAATGCCCACTCACTGCAGGTCTCGGTAGCTTCTCCCTCCAGTAATGCTTTTACTTTGGCGGGCGGTAATCCGCTTTCAATCCAGCGTTTAATTTCCAGTATTTTCTGCCGGTCCGCTTCGCTGTAGAGACGGTGGCCACCGGGTGTCCGGTGCGGCGTAATCAGGCCATAGCGCCGCTGCCAGGCGCGTAAGGTGACCGGGTTAATGGCACAATCTCTTGAAATATCACCGATTGTGTAAAACTCAGACTGGGACATATCGTAGTTATCCTGACACAGATCCGGTAACTATTATAATCTAACATGCGCGATGAAAAAAACTGTTGCGTCCATCCCCGGCAGAACAATCGCACCGGACGACACAGTGAATTGCGGGCAAATTTACTCTCAGGACTGCCGTCAGGCGCCATACTGTGTAAAAATACAGGCTGATTCTTCTGGCAGATGGTCGTTATGGTTCTGACACCCGCATTAAAATTACAAATCGGTGAATGGTATAAGCTGCTACAGACACAGGTCGCCGATTTTATCCCCCGTCTGCCACAACGTCAGATGATTGCTGAAGTGGCAAAAACGCTGGCGGGGGAAGACGATCGTCATCTGGTGATTGAAGCGCCGACCGGTGTCGGTAAGACCCTCTCTTATCTGATCCCGGGGATCGCGGTTGCCCGATCAGCAGAAAAGAAACTGGTGATCAGTACGGCTAACGTCGCCCTGCAGGATCAGATCTTTGATAAAGATCTGCCGCTGTTAAAAAAGTTTATTCCGGACCTGACGTTTACGGCGGCCTTCGGGCGACGCCGGTATGTCTGTCCGCGCAACCTGGCATTCACCACGGCTGAACCGGACACGCAGGGAGATTTATTCCTCTATCTGGAAGAGTCAGCGGGGACCCGGCCAGCCATTTCCGGTGAACAGCAGCAACGGGAACAGAAGGTCTGTAGCCGGCTGGAAAGCTCCCTGAAATCCGGAGCGTGGGACGGACTCAGAGACCATTGTGATGAACAGATCGATGATTCGTTATGGTTACGGCTGTCGACCGATAAAAACAGTTGTCTGGCTCACCATTGCCAGTGGTATAAAGAGTGCCCGTTCTTCCTGGCTCGCAGGGAAATAGAGCAGGCAGAAGTGGTCGTTGCCAACCATGCCCTGGTGATGGCGGCACTGGAAAGTGATGCGGTTCTGCCCCCGGCGAAAGAGATGTTGCTGGTGGTCGATGAAGGACATCATCTGCCAGAAGTCGCGCGGGATGCACTGGAAATGAGCAGTGATATTTCACCCGCCGGCAGTGCGCTGCAGCTGGATCTGTTTATTAAATTTATCGGTACCCTGCGCAGCTGGTTTACCTTTAAATCGCCGCCGCCGCTGGCAAGCCCCGGAAGACTGGAAGAGCACTGTGGCGGGGTCCGGCAGTTAATGCAGGAAATGGCGGAAGAATTTATGCCGCTATTATCGGAGGTATCGCAGGGGAAGGCAGAACACCGCTTTATTCTGGGGGAATTACCGGAAGAAGCGACCGCACGCTGTCAGCAATTATTTAAACTCTGTGACGGGCTGCGCGGGTTATGTGAATATCTGATCAATGCCCTCGGTGAAATGACCGGCAAACAGGATATAGTCAGGATCCATCGGGGGTTATTACAGCTGAACCGTTTTCAGGGCTGGTTTGAATCGCTGAGTAAATTATGGTGGCTGGCGGGGCTGAACCAGTTGTCCGGGGCACCGGTATCAAAATGGCTGACGGCAGAATGGCAGGAAGAAAAATGTCATCTTTTTTTCCATTGCGCCGGTATCCGGGTCAGTGAGCAACTTGAAAAACTGTTATGGCGTAAAGTCCCCCACGTTATCGTGACCTCTGCAACATTACGCTCACTGAACAGCTTTCGCCGTTTCAGCGAAATGTCCGGACTGAAAGAGTCGGCCGGGGACCGCTTTGTTACCCTCGACTCTCCGTTTAATCATCTCAGTCAGGGAAAATTAGTGATCCCTGAAATGCAGTATGAGCCGCGACTGGCAGAGGAAGCGTTGCACATCGCTGAAATGGCGCGTTATTTCCGTCAGCAGGTCAAAGAGAAAAAGCATACCGGCAGCCTGGTGCTGTTTTCCAGTGGCCGGGCCATGCAGCAGTTCCTGGCCCATGTGACCGATTTACGGCTGATGCTGCTGGTGCAGGGGGATCAGCCCCGTTCCCGTCTGATCGCACTGCATCGGCAACGGGTCAGCGAAGGTCAGCAAAGTGTGCTGGTCGGGTTGCAGTCTTTCTCTGAAGGGCTTGATTTAAAGGGGGAACTGCTGACCCAGGTACATATTCATAAGATAGCGTTTCCGCCCATCGATAGTCCGGTGATCCTGACCGAAGGCGAATGGCTGAAAAGCCAGCAGCGTTATCCGTTCGAAATCCAGAGTCTGCCAGGCGCGTCCTTCACTCTGATACAGCAGGTGGGCAGGCTTATCCGTAGCCATCAATGCTTCGGCGAGGTGATTATTTATGACCGGCGATTATTGACCAAAGCCTATGGGAGCCGCTTACTGGCAGCCTTACCGGTTTTTGCTATTGAACGACCGGAAATTCCGCCCCCGGAATCGGAGCAGACTGTCAACCGTCGCGGAAAACTCTCCGCGGCACCGCGTAAGAAAGCGGTTACCCGTCGCCCTAAGCGTTAAATTTTACAGACCATGACCTTCAGTGATCACAGGCAGGAAAACAGGATGGATATCACCCGTATAGTTAAAGAAATCGGGCGGGGTAAAAATCACGCCCGCGATCTGGATGAGTCAACCGCCTATCAGCTCTATCAGGCAATGCTGAATGATCAGCTGGATCCGCTGGTCCTGGGTGCCGTATTAATTGCACTGAGGATCAAAGGCGAAAGTGAGGAAGAGATGCGCGGATTTTACCGCGCCTTGCAGGAGAAGTTACCCCCGCTGAAGCCACCGAAAAACCGGCCGATACCGGTCGTCCTGCCGAGTTATAACGGTGCCCGGCGTCAGGGAAATCTGACACCGCTGCTGGCCTTATTGCTCGAAAAAGCCGGTTTTCCGGTGTTTGTGCATGGTATCAGTCACGATCCGACCCGTGTCACCAGCGAAGCCGTTTTTGCTGAGCTGGGTATTCTTCCGGCGGGAAGTCCCGAAGAGGCACAATCATTACTCGACCAGGGCAATATTGCTTTTATGACCATCGACGGCTGGTGTCCGGCCCTGGCCGGTCAGCTGGCACTGCGCTGGCAGCTGGGATTACGTAACAGTGCTCATACACTGGCAAAACTGGCGACACCTTTTGCCCCGGCAGAAGGACTGCGTATTTCTGCCGTCTCGCATCCGGAATATATCGCGAAAGTAGCGACATTTTTTCATCAGTCAGACGCGCCGGCCTTATTACTCAATGGTTGCGAGGGGGAGGTTTATGCTAACCCGCAACGCGGACCGGCACTGTATTCAGTGGATGGCCGCCATCCGCTACCGGAATTGCTGAGTGAACGTCAGCCTGAAGCCAGTGTTTCTCTGCCATTGTCTAAATCGGCCGCAGATACTGCCCGCTGGATCTCGGCAGTGCTGGCCGGGGAGATCCCTGTCCCGCAACCTCTGCGATTACAGGTGGCCTGCTGTCTGGTGATCAGTGGACAATGTGCCGGTGTGGAGGAAGGGCTGGCCAGGCTCCGGGCCTGCGGATACTGATCCCCCGGAGATTTCCGGTCATGCGATGGCAGTTTTCGCCTGAGCTTACTAAGTCACGCAATAAATGATGAAACGGTATGATTAAAAAAAATAAAAAGACGACGCTGCATCCCCGCAACCGCTATCAGGGAAAATATGATTTACCTCTGTTGTGCGAACTCAACCCGCAGCTGAGTCAGTGGCTGACAACGACACCGGCGGGAACAACCTCAGTTAATTTTGCCGAGCCTGAGGCGGTCAAAGCGCTGAATCAGGCGCTGCTGAAGCAGTATTACGACATCAACTGGCAATTGCCGGAAGGTTTTCTCTGCCCGCCGGTGCCCGGAAGAGCAGATTACCTGCATTTTCTGGCAGATTTATTAGCCGCCGATCTGCAGGGCACGCTGCCGGCCAGCGCCGATGTTTTAGATATCGGGTGCGGAGCGAACTGCATTTACCCGCTGATTGGGGCGGCGGAATACGGATGGCGCTTTACCGGTTCGGAAATTAATCCGCAATCATTACGTTCCGCCAACAGTCTCATTGCGGCCAACCCCGGGTTACAGCGCCTTATCCGCCTGCGGCATCAGAAAAATGCGGGCAGGATATTCGGTGGCGTTATCCATAAAAACGATTTCTTCCATCTGACCCTCTGTAATCCTCCGTTTCATCATTCGGCGGAAGAATCGTTGCAGGGGAGTGAGCGTAAACTGAAAAACCTTGGGATAGATGAAGAAAAAGGGCTTAACTTTGCCGGACAGCACCATGAACTGTGGTGTGAGGGCGGAGAACGGGGCTTTATCGGCAATATGATCCGTGAGAGTCAGCAATTCTCGTCTCAGGTTGTCTGGTTCAGTACGCTGGTCTCAAAGCAGGAAAATATCAAGCCGCTGAGCGGGTTATTACGGGATGCCGGGGTGGAAGATTTGCGGGTTATTGAGATGGGACAGGGGCAGAAGCAGAGCCGTTTGCTGGCATGGAGCTATCTGACCCCTGAAAAGCGGGCGAAGCGCTTACGTCACCGTCCCGCCTGAGGCTTGCGGATATCACTCAGCAAGAGCGATATCCGCGACTGTTACTCAATTATTCGATGTTTGATTCGATAAACCACAGGAATTTATCCAGGTCGCGGGAGGCAGCAGTGAAGATGTCAGCAGTATCTTCATCCGGCACTTCGGTGATGGCTTTACGCACATCATTCGCGACCAGCGCATAACGCTCTGCCAGTGCATGCAGGTGTTCCTGTACGCTATGTGCATTCAGCGGATAGCTTTTCAGTGGGGTTTTATCGGCCACAACCTGTGGCGTGCCCAGAGCGATGCCCCCCAGTTGCACTACACGTTCTGCAACAATGTCCTGGTGGTCAGTAATGGTGGTACGGAAACCATCCAGCATTTCATGAACGCCAATAAAGTTTGCGCCACGCATATTCCAGTGCGCTTGTTTGGTGATCAGAGACAGATCAATGAGCTCAATCACTACGCGGTTCAGGATGCTGATGGTCGCCAGTTTGTCTTTATCGCTGACATCATTGCGGGTGTAAATCAGATCAGAAGCCTCAGTTTTGACCAGTTTCGCGGTACTCATAATATGATTTCCTCTCTTAGTCGATGTTGCCAGTTCGATATTGAATGTGCGAATAAGTATAGCAACTGCTGATGACTTTGCACGGTGGCGTAACCAATCGCTGTTATCGTTCTGAACAATGGCGAATAAGAGAGGGGAGGGCGGTCGTCAGGATTTCGCCGGTTTGACCCGCACACGTCGCAGTCGATTCTTCGGCGGTTGCATGGTTAACGTCGACCCCGCAGAGGCGATGATAATGGCAGATAACCCCAGCCATTGTGGCAGGTTCAATGTTTCTCCGAGGAAAATCAGTCCTGACATGGCCGCAACGACCGGCTCAAGACTCATCAGCGTACCAAAGAGTCTGGCGGGCAGGCGGGTCAGGGCCATCATTTCCAGAGAATAGGGGATAGCATTAGAAAGCAGGGCCAGCAGCAGGGCCAGCGGGATGATTTCCCAGTGCCATAAGCCACTGGCCGCAAAGGTCAGCCCCGCCGGGACATAAATGACTGAAGCAATCAGAGACCCCGCCGCCACGGTGGCTGCACCGTGTTCGATACCGGCTTTCCGGCCGAAGACGATATAAATCGCCCAGCAGGCCCCGGCACAAATCGCCAGTAAGGCCCCTAAGGGGTCGATATCTGAAATCCCGTGTTCCAGCGGCAGCAAAAAACCTAACCCGGTGACGGCGATAACTATCCAGAAAAAATCGGTCGGCCGCCGTGAGTTAGCCAGCGCAAGGGTCAGTGGCCCCAGAAACTCCAGCGCCACCCCGACCCCTAACGGGATGGTGCGTAATGCCAGATAAAACAACATATTCATCCCGCCAAGCGCCAGGCCATAAAAGACCAGCGGGCGACGCTGCTCTTTTTTGAAACGCAGACGCCAGGGCTTAAAGATTATCCATAGCATTATCGTCGACAGCCCTAACCGGAGTGCTGCCACCCCTGGCGCACCGGCTATCGGAAACAGATGTTTTGCCAGCGAGGCGGCCCCCTGTAGTGACATCATGGCAATTAATAACAGGGCGATCGGGAAAAGCAGGCTATTATTCTTTTTATTGTCGAGCGGGGACATCGGGAGAAATCCTGTATGAAAATAACGGAAGGTGATACTGCGCGGCAGTTTATCTGAATTAAGGATAAACGCACACTGATGTCTGAATAAAATGCTATGATTTTCGTTTATTTTTTAAGCATTTCTGAAGGGTTAGCCTGAAAATCTGTGCGATAAGTTTAGGAATATCCCTAAAGATCTAAAAAAGCACAAAATAATTACGGGGCTGTTACAGCCTCAAAACAGCTTAAAATCATAGGATTATAGATGACTGGTAACTTTCTGTTACACGAAACGATCTGTTAGACAATAAAATCAGGGCAGAGTTTCCCACTATTTTTTGCTATATTTTCGTCGTTGTCAGGAAATAAGAAGTCGTTTCACATTTGAGGTGATTATGAAAAAAATTGCATGTCTTTCAGCACTGGCTTGCGTTCTGGCAGTATCTGCTGGTTCAGCAATGGCACAAAGCACAATTACTGGTGGTTACGCACAGAGCGATTACCAGGGTGTTCTGAACAAAGCTAACGGTTTCAACCTGAAATACCGTTACGAAGATAGCTCTAACCCACTGGGTTGGATCGGATCTTTCACTTACACTGCGAAAAACCGTACTGTAGGTGACGACTACCAGAAAGGCCAGTACTATGGCTTCACCGGTGGTCCTGCTTACCGTCTGAACGACTGGGCTAGCATCTACGGTGTTGTTGGTATCGGCTACGGCAAATACCAGCTGAATGACCAGACTCAATACCATAAACAAGATACCAGCGATGTTGGTGTTGCTTACGGTGCAGGTCTGCAGTTCAACCCAATCGATAACTTCGCCGTTGATGTTGGTTACGAGCAGAGCCGTATCCGTAGCGTTGACGTCGGTACCTGGATTGCAGGCGTAGGTTACAGCTTCTAATCTCGCCCGACACATCCTGTGTATATCAAAAAACGGCCCGACAGGGCCGTTTTTTTTTAGGCTCAAGCGGTTAACCCCGCGCTGTTCTCTGTCGGCCGCCGTTCCTGCCGCAGAAATACCGTCGTTTTGTTTTGTCCCGCGGGAAAATGACCGGCGTCTCTTCCGCACCTTATACATCATTATGCTCCGGGCCGCATCCGGCCATTGCCTGGCGTCTCTTTTACTCTGTCAGGGACAACACCGTATCCCGGTAGCAGATGATACAGGCCGGACTATTGTGTCGTTTTAACTGGCTCCTGAACCAGGGAACCGTTAGTGGACCCGGGTTTTGCGTAAGGACGCTGCGTGTTCGACAGCCCGTCCATGGCGCGGGCCGGTTTGACTGAATGACTCTTCATAAGCCGCTGATGAACAGTACAGAACCCCTGCCTGTGACAGGGGAGAGTGAGGGCCGTGGAGGGCGTTATCTCAGAATCAATTAGTCGTGTAAATGGCAGGAAAAAATCACCGCAGGCTTAATCGTTGTCGTGCGGCGGGTCAGACGCTCCAGCAGAAGCTCTGCCAGCATCAACCGCAACCGGAAGGGAGAATGGCGCAGTAAGCATGCAAGCAGAGCCGTTTTACTGAACCCATCGACGCTGGTCTTCAGATGACGCTGACAACCTGTGCAGTGCGTTGTGCATTTCATATATAACCCCCTTGCGGAAACAAACCCGGTGTATCGGGAAGAAGACCGGTATCAGTCAGAACGTATCAATACGTTATTCTTACTGACAGGTATAGCATTGGCTATATGATTTAGCCATGGCTATTCAGGAAAAATTTGAGCTTCTTCTCAGCTGGTTTACAATGTGCAGCAGATTACCGGCATCTATTCAGTGATTGCCTGGGTCATAAAGAGGAAGTTGAATGAATCATCGAGCGAAAAATACGGTTTCCCGGCCGGGGCCTATTAAAGATGTCGAAGAACATGTTGAAGGGTTCCGGCAGGTCAGAGAGGCTCATCGCCGTGAACTGATCGATGATTATGTTGAATTAATCTCAGATCTGATCCATGAATTTGGCGAGGCCCGCCAGGTGGATATGGCTGCCAGACTGGGGGTATCGCAGCCGACGGTTGCCAAGATGCTGAAGAAGCTGGCCAGTACCGGTCTGGTAGAACAGGTGCCTTACCGCGGCGTTTTTCTGACGGCGGAAGGTGAAAGCCTGGCGGAACAAAGCCGGGAGCGTCACCATATTGTAGAAAACTTTTTGCTTTCTCTGGGCATCAGTGCCGAAATAGCACACCGGGATGCCGAAGGTATTGAGCATCATGTCAGTGATGAAACGCTGGAGATATTCAGAGCTTTTTATCAGTCATCGACCCGTAATATCTGAATCAGATATCAGGATCCTGCCTCTGTGAGTCTGCCGGGGCGGGCGGGCAGCCCCGGTTTATTACAGAATGGTGGCCGGGGGGAAACAATGTTTCCCATTATTTTCTTCTGACCGTTTACTGCAGTTGATTATACCTCTCTGATTTACCGATAATTACGCGTTACAGGTTATGTTGTAACCACCGTAAGTCTTCCGCCTTTACCGGGAATATCACTGTCACTGGTGGGGGAATAATTTAATCGTGCAGAATCGTGACTGATAGCGTTAATCCTTCGGTATTGCAAACGATTACCTGCAAAATCAGATTATTCACTGAGAGTGCTAATTATAATCCCGTTTTTTTTATACTGTCATAAGTTGATTAGAAAAGAAGATTTAAGTAATTAAACGCATCCGGAGGTCACGATTATCTTTTCCGGAAGTTTCCTCACGGGGATGGGCTTTCGGAAGTTACGTTGCCATCGGCGGGTGTTCACGGATAAATCATCCCACTGTTAAGTTGTCGTTAATTTTTATTCAAGGTGTAACCGATAATGCTAAATTAAGCATTAATATTATATAATCAGGACCAGGCTATTTATTTTTTTATTTAAATTAGGTAATCTCAGCGACACTGTTAATTGTACCCGGTTAAGCAAGGAAAATATGATGAGTGATGCATTTAAAGTTCTCAACAACATTCGTACTCTGCGCGCTCAGGCACGTGACCTGGCATTGAGTGATCTGGAAGAAGTTCTGGAAAAACTGACTGTCGTAGTTAATGAACGCCGCGAAGAAATTGAAGCTGAACAAGCGATGAATCGTGAGAAAGAAGAAAAACTCACTAAGTACCGTGAAATGCTGCTGGCAGACGGTATCGATCCTAACGAATTAATCGGTGCTGCTGATGTCAGCAAGAAACGTGTGAAACGTGCACCACGTCCGGCGAAATATAAATACACCGATGAAAATGGTGAAACTAAATCCTGGACCGGTCAGGGCCGTACACCTGCAGCTATCAAAAAAGCACTGGACGAAGGCAAAAGCCTGGATGACTTCCTCATCTAATCCGCTGTAAACTCCTTGTTAGTGGGAGAGCCAGTGACGTATTGTTACTGGCTTTTTTGCTTTTAACGAGTAATCTACCAGGCTATATAAATTAGCCGCCCCGGCACCACAGGTAAGGGACCTGTCCAGCGTACAGGTCATACAAGGATGCTTTAATTGCCGGGCTTGCAACAGGTTCCACCACGCTATGCCAGCCATTGTGGCTGCTGGCATATTTTTTTCCTGAGTTTGATTCATTGATAAGGCTATCCCGTGTTAGTAACCAGTAATGTGACGATGCAGTTTGGCAGTAAGCCATTGTTTGAAAATATCTCTGTAAAATTTGGCGGAGGGAATCGTTATGGTTTAATTGGTGCCAACGGCAGCGGTAAGTCGACGTTTATGAAAATCCTTGGGGGCGATTTGCAGCCATCGGCAGGTAACGTCTCTTATGATCCTAATGAGCGGATTGGTAAATTACGCCAGGATCAGTTTGCTTTCGAAGAGTTTACGGTACTCGATACGGTCATTATGGGCCACACCGAACTCTGGGAAGTAAAAAAAGAACGTGACCGCATTTATTCTTTACCTGAGATGAGTGAAGAAGAAGGTTATAAAGTCGCTGATCTTGAAGTGCTGTATGGTGAAATGGATGGTTATACTGCGGAGTCAAGGGCAGGGGAACTGTTATTAGGCGTTGGCATTCCCGTAAGCCAGCATTACGGTTTAATGAGTGAAGTTGCTCCGGGCTGGAAATTGCGTGTGTTATTAGCCCAGGCACTGTTCTCTAACCCGGATATATTGTTGCTCGATGAACCGACCAACAACCTGGATATTGATACTATCCGCTGGCTTGAGCAGGTTCTGAACGAGCGTAACAGCACCATGGTCATTATTTCACACGACCGTCACTTCCTGAATATGGTGTGCACGCATATGGCGGACCTGGATTATGGTGAGTTACGTGTCTATCCCGGAAATTACGACGAGTATATGACCGCGGCGACCCAGGCCCGGGAACGTCTTCTGTCTGACAATGCGAAGAAGAAGGCCCAGCTTGCAGAACTGCAATCATTCGTCAGTCGCTTTAGCGCGAATGCGTCCAAATCCCGTCAGGCAACATCACGTGCCAAACAAATGGATAAAATTAAGCTGGATGAAGTTAAAGCTTCCAGCCGCCAGAATCCATTTATGCGTTTTGAACAAAATAAGAAACTGTTCAGAAATGCACTGACAACAGAAGCATTAACTAAAGGCTTTGATAAAGGCCCGCTGTTCAATAAGCTGAATCTGTTACTTGAAGTGGGTGAGAAAGTGGCCATTATTGGTGCGAATGGTATCGGTAAAACGACATTGCTGAAAACACTGATGGGTGAGCTGACGCCGGATAATGGGAGTATTAAATGGTCTGAAAATGCGCAGATCGGTTATTACGCGCAGGACCATGCCTCTGATTTTGCAAATGACCTGACGGTTTTTGACTGGATGAGCCAGTGGAAACAGGAAGGGGATGATGAGCAGGCGGTACGCAGTATTCTGGGTCGGTTACTTTTCTCTCAGGATGATATTAAAAAGCCTGCGAAAGTATTATCCGGGGGGGAAAAAGGCCGCATGTTATTCGGTAAACTGATGATGGAAAAACCGAACGTGCTGGTGATGGATGAGCCGACAAACCACCTGGATATGGAGTCTATCGAATCCCTGAATATGGCACTGGAGATGTACGAAGGTACGTTGATTTTTGTCTCTCATGACCGTGAATTCGTCAGCTCGCTGGCAACACGTATTATTGAGCTCAAACCGGAAGGGGTCACAGACTTCTCCGGAACCTACGAAGATTACCTGCGTAGCCAGGGCATTGTGTAAACAGGGCATTCTGTAAACGCCTGTCATGTGAAAACGGTTGTCTGTGTACAGACAACCGTTTTGTTATGCAGGGTCGGTACCGCAAACCTCACAGAGCGGATCACGCCGGACACTGAACTCCCTGAAGCGGGTTACCATGGCGTCTATCAGTAACAGCTTGCCACGCGGACTTTCCCCGTAGCCGGTCAGGACCTTCAGTGTTTCCATGGCCTGCATCGTTCCTACCATTCCTGCCAGCGGAGCCATTATCCCGGCTTCGACACAGCTAAGCCCCTGATCGCCAAATAAGCGGCTGATACAACGATAACATGGCTCGTCGTCGTGCCAGCGAAACACCGAAAGCTGACCTTCCATACGAATAGCCGCCCCGGAAATCAGCGGGATTTTATGGCGGTAGCAGGTACGGTTCAGGAGTTCACGGGTGGCAACATTATCGCTGCAGTCCACCACCGCATGATGATACTTCACCCGCTCATCCGCATTCTCTTCGGCTAATGGCTGGTCATCTGTAATGAGCCTGACAAAGGGATTCAGCTTTGCCAGGCCGTTAAGCGCAGAGACGGTCTTTGGCATGCCCAGCGTTTCATCATTATGCAGGATCTGTCGTTGCAGATTAGAGACTGAGACAGTATCAAAGTCACACAATGTTATTTCGCCGACCCCCGCGCTGACAAGGTAAGGGGCAACAGCACAGCCTAAACCTCCCAGTCCGACAATCAGTACCCGGGAAGCTTTTAGCTGTTCCTGCCGCTCAAAATCAAAATCTTTCAGTACGATTTGCCGGTTGTAGCGGAGGATTTCTTCATCGCTGAGAGTCACGTCCATTCAGTCGTCCAGCAGGTAATTAAAGGGTTCAATCCGGACGGTTTCCCCTTGCTGAACATCGTTCCGTTCACGTTCCAGCACAATAAAGCAGTTGGCTTTCATAAATGAACTGAACACATGCGATCCCTGATGTCCTGCCGGAACGACCTGTAACCGGCCCTCAGCATCGGCGGAATAATATCCGCGCTGAAAATCCATCCGCCCCGGAGTCTTACGGATAAAGCTCCCGGCAGTTGCCTGCAGTAAGGCTGAGGCTTCTTTGTGGTTAAGGCCCATCAGGGTGTTTAGCATCGGCTGAACCAGTTGACAGAAGGTGACCACGGCGGAGACCGGGTTACCCGGCAGGCCACAGAACCAGCTTTCAGACAGACGGCCAAAAGCGAAAGGCTTGCCCGGTTTCATCGCCAGTTTCCAGAAGGTCACAGATCCTAAGGCCTCAAGCATATCCCGTGTGTAATCGGCTTCACCGACCGACACGCCCCCGGTACTGATGACAACGTCTGCCTGACGGTCCGCTTCTTCAAAGACCTGACGAAGTAATTGCGGATCATCGGCAACGATCCCTAAATCCACTACCTCACAACCCATTTTTTCGAGCATAAGACGAATGGCAAACCGGTTTGTGTCATAAATCTGCCCTTCCTGTAACGATTCACCGACCGGGACCAGCTCATCGCCGGTAGAAAAAATCGCAACACGCAGCCGGCGCAGCACGCTGATTTCTGCAATCCCCAGCGAGGCCAGCAGCGGAAGCGATGTCACACCCAGCCGGACGCCCGCATCCAGTACCGGTTGCCCGGCACGGATATCTTCACCGGCGCGGCGAATATTTTGTCCCGATGCGACATCGGCAGTGATCACGATACCGTCTTCGCGGGTGTCGGTCTGTTCCTGCATCACGACGGCATCGGTGCCCGGTGGCACCGGCGCACCGGTCATGATCCGGATAACGCTGCCCTGTGGCCATTCGCCGGTAAAGGGTTTACCGGCCAGCGCTTTTCCGGCAACGGCAAGCGGGGTGCCAGGTGACCGCAGGTCAGAGAGGCGAACGGCGTAACCATCCATTGCTGAATTATCAAAACCCGGCACCGCAATCGGGGAGATCACCGGTCCGGCAGTAATACGACCTGTGGCATCATTCAGTGCAAGACTGAGTTTGTCCCGAATCGGGGTCAGAGGACGCTGAATGAGTTGTAATGCTTCTTCCGGAGAAATCAGTCCGGAGGTAAAAGGTTCCATAATGGCTCCTGCCTTAGTGAGTGCTATCAGAGCATCGGGCAGTGCGGGATCACGCACGCCGATCAGTACAGAGATTAGGGGGAGAATAGCATTTTAAACCTCTGTCGGGACCAAAAATCGTGCCGCTGTTCTCCGTGAATGTTACCGATACTCCGCTGATAACAAGCCTGCCAGCCCGCCTGTGCGGTCAGTCACGTGACTTCCGCGCAGAAGGCTCAACATAGCGTCCGTCTGCAGGGTGAATGTAATATCGCTGCGCCTGCAGGCTGCCGATGATGATGACTCTGGTATCAATGTCCCGGGATGGAGTGAGTGCCGGTGCTCTTCCGGTGGGAAAATTCACGCCTTAAAGCGACAACCTGCTCAGTCCGAAAAAACTTGTTGTGCATGATCATTCGTCAGCGGGTATCTGAGATTAAGGAGCCTTCTCCACGCGTACCGGAAGTATTTTCGCTACGGTCATCGCTATTCGGGTCATCATAGGGGATGGCTTTATTGTCGGCAGACGGGATAAACCGGTGGATACTCTCCGGTATTTCTGTATGACTCTTACGGGTGGCCTGATTTCGGCAGCACGGCGGCATGCGACTATGATCTACATTCGCCCGCGTCATCCGTCATACCATTTTTAGTGCCAGGGACTGACAGGGGCACGGTTTCCTGCGGGAAATGTGTGCCCCGGAAAGACGGTCAACAGTAAATAATGGTGGTGAAGTATACAACCACGGGGTGCTTATGCTATTGATAGTATCGGGAACGAAATCAGTAGATTAAATTGTCAATCTGCACCGTTCTGCAAGGCGCCTGTTACTGTAAAGACCGGGAGCCTTTACATCCTGGTGAGTGTCTTACCGGTTTAACAACATTGGGGTTCCGGTTGCGAAGGTCAGTTCAGTCACCTGTCTATACGTTATATTTTTGAGCAAACAAGGACGGACTGTTAATGGTACATCAAACACGTCACTTTTCCCGATCCCGTGCGGTAATGGTTGCGCTGCTGCTGGTGGCACCGGCAATGAGCTACGCTGAGCAACCCTCTGATGCCCCGGCGTTAGATGCGAAGGCATGGATCCTGATGGATTATGCCAGCGGAAAGGTTCTCGCTGAATCTCATGCCGATGACCGGCTTGACCCGGCCAGTCTCACCAAAATGATGACCAGTTATGTGGTGGGGCAGGCATTAAAAGACGGTAAAATTAAGTCCACCGACATGGTCTCCATTGGTCAGGATGCCTGGGCAACGGGGAATCCTCAGCTGCGCGGTTCGTCACTGATGTTTCTGAAACCCGGTGATCAGGTGTCTGTCTCTGACCTGAACAGGGGAATTGTTGTTCAGTCAGGAAATGATGCCTGTATCGCGCTGGCGGACTATGTCGCCGGCAGTCAGAGTGCATTTATTGACCTGATGAATAACTATGTCAAACGACTGGGACTACAGAATACCCATTTCTCCACCGTGCACGGACTGGATGAACCGGGTCAGTACAGCACTGCACGCGATATGGCGTTAATCGGTCAGGCACTGATCCGTGATGTGCCGCAGGAGTATGCGTTAAACCAGGAAAAAGAATTTACGTTTAATAAAATCCGCCAGCCTAACCGTAACCGCCTGTTGTGGAGTACCGATCTGCATGTCGATGGGATAAAAACAGGCTATACCTCAGGCGCAGGGAATAACCTCGTTGCTTCGGCGACTGCCGGTGATATGCGACTTATTTCTGTGGTTCTGGGCGCGAAAACCGATGCCAGCCGCTTCCGTGAAAGTGAGAAGCTGCTTAACTGGGGCTTCCGTTTCTATGAGACCGTGTCTCCGCTGAAATCGGACAAACCTTTTGTGCAGCAACGGGTCTGGTACGGAGATAACCGGATGGTTAATCTGGGGGTAATCAATAACACCGCCGTGACCATTCCCCGCGGACAGATCAACAACCTGAAAGCGTCCTATACGCTTAACTCACCGGTACTGGAAGCTCCGCTAACCCGCGGTCAGGCCGTGGGGACGGTTAATTTTCAGCTGAACGGTAAAACGATTGAGCAGAAACCTCTGGTGGTGATGGACGAGGTCAAAGAGGGCGGCTTTATCAGTCGGATCTGGGACTTTATCAGCCTGCAGATCAACACGTTGTTTAAACGCTGGTTTGGCTAAACTTACCGGCCGGGCGACGGGGTTACCGTCGGCCCGGCCAGGTTATCAGTGACGCACCCAGCCTTTTTTAATTAACGGGCCGAACACAAAACGATAGACATCGCTGGCGAAAGACAGAAAACGGTCGCCATAAATACTCCACCCCAGCTGTGATGCCACGCAACCGAGCATCCCGACCAGAAATCCTCCCAGCATATCCAGCGGCCAGTGAACCCCCAGATACACCCGTGACCAGGCGATAGCGATACCGATGGCCAGTAATACGACACCTGACCAGAGTCTGTGCCAGAAGATAAAGGCCAGCGCAAAGGTAAAAATAATGGTGCCGTGATCGCTCGGGTAGGAGCCATCTGCACTGTGACTCAGAAACTGATAGCCCAGGCCGACAACAAAAGGTCGCGGATGAGGATAGAAAAAGGCCACCACGGTCGCTATGGCCAGCGCGTAGATCAGTGCCGTGCCGGTTTTCAGTACCAATACCCGCTGCCGGGAAACCTGGTTGTCCGGGCCCCATAACCACAAGCCGACAATCAGTAGCGGAACAATGGCAATCAGGTCTCTGGCGAAAAACAGTGCCAGTTGAATCAGTGCGTGAGGGGAGTCGGGTGTGGCATTAATCCATAGAAACAGAATGTGATTCAGGTGTTCCATTGTTTTGAGCGATCCTTATGGGCAGTCAGCGCGGGCAATTTGTCACTAATTGACGTAAAGCATACAGAGAAGAGCTTAAGATTTGCTTAACAGGATAAAACAACGTCATAAAAAGTAAATAATCCGGTTCTTATTTCTTGTGTATCTGTGCGTTAACACCTGTAACGCACAAAGCGTTAATGTGGCAGCCGCGGATGATGAAGGGAAAAATAGAGAATAAAAACAGTGGACTACTGTGTTATGGCGGGGTAAGCAAAGGCACCCGTCGTGAGGCAGGGTGCCTGAAGAGCTCGCGGCGGGAAGCGTCAGTTAATCAGTGGCCAGATAAGCACAATCAATGTCCCGGCCAGGGTCAGCAATACGTTTGCGATGGCATACGTCCCGGCATATCCCAGTGCGGGAATGCTGCTGCGTGCGGTATCAGAAATGATTTCCATCGCCGGTGCACAGGTTCTTGCCCCCATTAATGCCCCGAACAACATGGCTCTGTTCATCCGCAAAAGATACGCCCCCACCAGGTAGGTGATCACCACCGGAATAAGACTGACCAGCAGACCGCAGGCCAGCATTTCAAGCCCGTCTCTGCCTAACCCCTGATTAATTCCGCTACCGGCACTCAGCCCGACGCCGGCCATAAATACCATCAGCCCGAACTCTTTCACCATCGTCAGGGCACCCTGCGGGATGTAACCGAAAGTCGGGTGGTTAGCCCGTAAAAAGCCCAGCAGAATGCCTGCAAACAGTAATCCGGCGGCATTACCGATGCTGACATTAAAATTACTGAACTGGAAAGTAATCATCCCTATCATCAGCCCGACAATAAAGAAGGCACAGAAGGCCAGTAAATCGGTCACCTGGCTATGGATCGCGATAAAGCCAATCCGATCGGCAATACTTTTTACCCGTTTGGCCTCACCGCTCACCTGCAGGATATCGCCTTTGTTCAGCAGGATTTCATCATCTATCGGCATTTCTATCTGGTTACGGATCACGCGGTTCAGAAAGCAGCCATGATCTGTCAGTCTTAATTTACCCAGTCTTTTATTCACGGCATTGTGATTTTTCACCACAATTTCTTCGGTCACGATACGCATATCGAGGAGATCGCGATCGAACACTTCCTTGCCGTGGCGGAAGCTGGGATCCAGCCTGGCGTGTGCATCCGGATATCCCACCAGAGAGATATCGTCACCTTGTTGCAGTACTGCATCCCCGTCGGGATTAGCCAGAATACCATTGCGACGGATCCGCTCTATATAGCATCCGGTATGACGGTAAATCCCCAGTTCCCGGAGGTTCTTACCGCCGGTCCATTCGACCAGTTCCTGGCCCACACGATAAGCCCGGATCACCGGTAAAAAGACTTTACGCTGGCTGTCTGCATCCAGTCCCCGTTCACGGGCAATCTGTTGCGCGCTGGTAGGTAAATCCTGGTGCTGTAGTCGCGGCAGGTAGCGGGCACCGAGAATAAGACTGACCAGTCCCACCAGGTAGGTCAGGGCATATCCCAGGCTCAGATGATCCTGCATCAAATTCAGCTTACTGCCCTCTGTAACACTTTGGCGTAGCGTGTCACCGGCGCCGACCAGAACCGGAGTGGAGGTCATTGAGCCTGCGAGCATACCTGCCGTCAGTCCGATATCCCAGTGGAATAACCGGCCAAGGCCGAGTGCCAGCACCAGTGCAGTAACCACCATCACCAGTGCCAGCATAAAGTAGTTCTTACCGTCACGGAAAAAGATAGAAAAGAAGTTAGGCCCGGCTTCCACGCCGACACAGAAGATGAACAGCATAAACCCGAGGCTCAGTGCATCGGTATTAATAGAAAAGTGTTGTTGTCCGAGCAGTAAAGACATGACCAGTACCCCGATAGAACTACCTATCTGGATACTCCCGAGGCGGAGTTTACCCAGGCATAGCCCGAGAGAAAGGACGACAAATAATAACAAAACGTCATTGGAGCTCAGGAGGTTGGCGACGTTAATATTCACAAATTGGCTTCTTATCCGCAAAGGAACGAGATGAGTAAATACCTCTGAACGCTGGCGCTCAGCGGCAGATATAAAGTCAGCATTCTAAACGCATTTTCGGCAACAGACTATGACGGGAACATGAAAAAACCGCAGGAAGGATAACGCGCCCGGGAAGCGGCGCGCATATTGCAGAGAGATTACTGAAACAGACCCAGGTGCTCTTTGGCATAGGCTTCAAATTCGGTAAAACCACCGACATGTTGCTGATCAAGGAAAATCTGCGGTACGGTTTCTACCGGTTTACCGACGGTTTTTTCCAGGTCAGCTTTGGTGATCCCTTCCGCATGGATATCGATGTAGCGGTAGCTGAAGTCTTCGCGATCTTCGGTTAACTTTTCGGCAAGGTCTTTAGCGCGAACACAATAAGGGCAGCCCGGACGACCAAAAATAACTGCAAACATGGCACTCTCCTGAGTGATTTAGAGAAAAACAGATAACAAGCCACTATGATGCCTGTCTTCAGTATGAAAGGAAAACAGGAAATCCCTGTTGCTTTGAATGTTACTATCAATCGACAACGACTGGCGATGCCGGGCGCACAACCGGTTAACAGGAATATAAAGAGATGTCTGATACTACACGCCTGCCGCGATACCTGATTATTGCCGAACTTGCCGGAGGTGTTCTGGTGCTGCTGTCGATAGTGCTGATTAACAGCCACGGCCGCCTGACCGGGGGAGAGGACAGCCACATGCTGGCAAAAATCAGTCTGACAGCCGGTATCCTGCTGATCCTGCCGGCAGTGATCACACTGGGTTACCGTACGCTCCGGGCGATACTGGCGAGTTCACCGGCAAAGAAATAATACCCCTCTAACTGCAACAGAAAGGAGATACTTATGACCCCGACGATCGACCTGTTACGCCGGCATCGTTCAATCAGGGCGTTTACTGACCGTCAGATCAGTGATGAAGAGCGTCATGCGATCTTTTCGGCAGCTCAGTCCGCCTCCACCTCCAGTTTTTTACAGTGTTCATCTATCATCCGGGTGACGGATCCGCAAAAGCGAAATCGTTTGTCCGAACTGGCGGGGCCTCAACCCTGGGTGAGTGAGGCGGCGGAGTTTTGGGTCTTTTGTGCTGACTTTAACCGCCACCAGCAGATCTGTCCTGAGGCCGGGCTGGGACTTGCGGAGCAGTTATTGTTGGGTTGTGTCGATACGGCGCTGATGGCGCAGAATGCGATGGTGGCTGCGGAGTCACTGGGGTTGGGCGGTGTCTTTATCGGCGGTTTGCGCAATCATCCTCATGAAGTGACCGATCTGCTCTCATTACCGCGTTTTGTGTTGCCTCTGTTCGGGCTGTGCCTGGGCTGGCCGGATGCCGACCCGGAGGTGAAGCCCCGGTTGCCGCTGAGCCTGCTGGTGCACGAAAACAGTTATCAGCCGATGGATAGTCAGGTGCTGGCCGGCTATGACCAGCACATTCAGGAATACTATCAGCAGCGGGGCAGTAATAGCCGCCAGGAAAGCTGGAGTGAGATGATCCAGCGTATGATTGTCAAAGAGAACCGGCCGTTTATGCTGGACTTCCTGCATCAGCAAGGCTGGGCGACACGTTAACGTGTGATTCAGCTCCGCTTCGCAAGGACACCCCTGCGCCACGGAATATTTTCCTCCGGGGGGCAGGGGGAGTGATAAATACAACAGTTAACAGATTTTCGGGCGCTGAGGATCACAACACCGGCAAATGTTGCGTTACAGGGCGACGAAATTATTCACCGGTCATAGCGTTACAGGGGATTTTTGCGTAATCTGTTGCGCCTGATGATTAAGCCGGAAAAAAATGATGGACGCTCTTGTCACACCTGACCTTGAAATGCTGCGCGACTGGATGGATAAAACCACGATTGACTGGTTTGAATGTGGCAGCTGTCAGGCTCTGCACTTATCTGCAATGCAGAACATTGATGGGGTGTTTGATGCAAAACTGGATATTATCGACAATGTGATTCTGGTGACCGTGAGTGCCGAAGTCAGATCGTCAGCACTGCTTACGCTGGTGGGGGAAATTTCCCAAATCAATGCCAGTTCGCTGACGGCAAAATGTTTTCTGGATATTCAGGATGACAGTTTACCCAGGCTCATCATCTGTCAGTCCCTTAGCATCGGCAATGGCCTGGCCTTATCCCAGTTCTCCTTTTTTATGCAGCAGAGCGAAGAGCAGTTATCCATGATCATCATGGAGCTGGCGGCTAACCATTTACTGGTCACCGCTGAAAACAGTGCTTCCCTGCATACTGCACAACCGCTGTTACACTAAAGCTCTGCGCGCAGGGGGCATTCCATTGTCATGGACCGTCCGGCCCGCCGCCCCGGATCCCGGCTCCGCAGTTTTTTTGCGGGCAGGCAGTCTGTGCACGAATCTCCCCGGCCTGCGGAAAGCCTGCCTCGATAGAATAAGCTGAATCTTCAGAGCTGCCAGTCGCGGGGAGGCAGTCTGTGCACGAGTCATGCTGCTATGGGTCTAAGGGTCCGGCGGCTATTCACTCTGTTATTCACCCGCAGAGGTGACGTGTCTGTGCAGCTCTGCGGAATCCCGGGCTGACAGCGGGGCCGTATAAAATCGAAAGGCAGGCCTGAAGTGATAACGGGATCCCGCCCGCATTTTTGTTGCCACTTATCCCCTGGTCATCAGGTTAAAGGATACACTCCGCCGGAAGTATTTTTGCAGTGACACTAACCCTAAACCGGCTTGCCACGGTCACGTTAACCCGGCACAGGGAGGATGGTAAAAACGGGGGCTGATGGACGGTATTGACGTTAAATGTGCCTCAGCCCGCGACCCGACACGATACTTTTCTCTCATCCTGGCAGGCCCGGATGAGTCTTCGACGGTCTGTAAAGGAGGTACAGCAGATGCCAGGATCCAAGGTCTTTCTCCCGCAGGCTATCCCGGCCCCGGTGCTGGCCGCCGTCATCTCGATTATTGCTACGCGTTTATTTAATTTGCTGATGCTGGTACTGCTGTTCAGGTCGGACACGGGCGGCACTCTGAGCGAAATACTCCGTCTTAGCCTGCTGCCGGATTATCGCTTACTGTTTATGCTGATGGGCGGGGTATTTCTGTTTGAAGCGGGGAGTGTACTGATGCTGCTGAGGGGAAGCTACCACTGGCGGACTCTGTTTATCTGCTGTCAGTGTCTGGTACTGTTACTGATCCTTTTCAGGGGCCGGGGCGAGGGCCTGTCGTGTTTGCCGGGTATCGATCCTGCTGACAGCCACCATTTCGTCCGGCATATCCTGCTGCAGAAGATACCTGATTTATTGATTATCCTGCTGTTATGTGTACCTGCCAGCAGTCGTGCCTTCTTCAGACGGGTCCCGGGGCCGCCGGCTGGTCACGGAGAGCAGGAGAGATAACTGCGGGGCCGGAGGTTTCCGGCCCCGCAACGGAAGGTCAGCTACGACGCTCAAAACGTAATGCGTAATATTCCAGACCCCGCAACAGCAGAGTCAGGAGCCCGTTAACACACAGGTAGATGATCCCTGCGGCCACAAACACCGACACATCGTAGGTACGCCCATACAACAATTGCCCTTCACCCATGACATCCATCAGCGTGATGGTATAGGCCAGTGATGTGCTTTTAAATATCAGCACGACCTCATTGGAATAGGCCGATAACGCCCGTTTAAACGCATAGGGTAGCAGTATTCTCATGGTCTGATGACGGCTCATCCCCAGCGCAGCACAGGATTGCCATTGACCTTTCGGGATGGCTTTCACCGCACCATAAAAAAGCTGTGTCGTATACGCGGCACTGTTCAGCGAGAGTGCGAGAATGGCACAAAACCAGGGCTGAGAGAGCAGGGACCAGAGCCATGGGTAGTGCTCTAACTGCGGAAACTGCCCGGGGCCGTAATAAATCAGGAAAATCTGTACCAGCAGCGGTGTCCCGGTAAACAGGGTAATATAGATATTCACCACCCGCCCCGCCAGCGGCTTTTTCAGTGCAAGGATCAGGGTGAAGCCTACCGCCAGCACCAGAGCTATCAGTAAAGAACTGAGCGTCAGGAACAGGCTGGTATGCAGACCTTTCAGTAACTGAGGAAAGTATTCTGCCATTATGCAGACTCCTGGTCGAAACGGGTCGCACGTTGTTCAATTCGCCGTAAAATGTACTGACTGAACAGCGTGATGATCAGGTAAATGGCGGCCGCCAGCAGATACCAGGTAAACGGCTGCTGGGTACGGGTGGCAATACTTTTGGTCTGTAGCATTAAGTCATTAACGCTGATCAGCGAAACCAGCGCAGTATCTTTCAGCAATACCAGCCACTGGTTACCCAGTCCCGGTAAGGCATGACGCCACATCTGCGGTAAAATCAGCCGGTAGAAGATGGTGAATTTTTTCATCCCCAACGCCATACCGGATTCACGTTGCCCCGCGGGAACGGCTTTCAGAGCCCCGCGCAGGGTCTGGGAGGCATAGGCCGAATAGAGCAGCGCCAGAGAAATCACACCGCAAAGAAACGGGCTGACATTAAAATCAGTGATGTTCATCTGAACATGCAGCCGGGTCACACCGAGCGGGATGTCAAAACCATCGGAGAGCGTCAGCAGCAACTGGGAGGATCCGAAATAAATCCCCAACACCACCAGGATCTCCGGCAGACCCCGCAGTAATGTCACCAGTACTGTCCCGGGCCAGGCGAAGATCTTAAAACGCAACGATTCCCAGCCGGCGAACACTATCGCCAGTAACAGCCCGAGCACTAATGCGCAGACGGCAAGGCCGACGGTCATCCCGGCGGCGCTTGCGAGTGGAAATAACTCACTCATTGGCGATTACTGCTGGAACCATTTGTGGTAGATGGTCTGGTAAGTGCCGTCGGCTTTCACTTCGGCCAGGCCCTGATCCAGTTGTTTTTGCAGAGCCGAATTCCCCTGACGGACCGCAATCCCTAAACCGGTACCGAAATAGTCTTTATCGGTGACTTTATTACCGACACTGCTAAGTTTGGGATCTTTCTTCAGCCATTCATTCACCACGGCAGTATCACCAAACACGGCATTCACTCGACCGTTTTTCAGGTCCAGCATCGCGTTCTGATAGCTGTCATAAGGCACCATGGTGATCTCAGGATGCTTATCGGTAAGGTATTTCTGATGTGTCGTGCCGTTCTGAACCCCGACGCGTAAGCCTTTTAAGGCGGCAATGCTGGCAACTTTGCCTTTCTGTGCGATAAATAACGCGGAGTTATCGTAATACGGTTTGGTGAACAGCACCTGTTTTTCACGATCAGGTGTGATATCCATCCCGGCCATAACCACATCATAGCGACGGAATTTCAGGCCCGGGATCAGGCTGTCAAATGACTGGTTAGTGAATTCACAGGTGGCATCGATCTTTTTACAAATCGCATCCGCCAGATCAACATCAAAGCCCTGGATTTTATTATCGGCCCCGACAAATTCAAACGGAGGATAAGAGGCTTCGGTCGCAAAATGTAAGGTTGTGGCTGCGGAAGCACTCAGGCTGGCACCGGCAAACAGGGCGGCTAAAAGAATTTTTTTCATAATGAGTCCCGGATTAATGTGAAAGATAATGTGCGAACTGAGGGGTCTGCGGGTGAGTGAAACGACTGGCATCACCCTGCTCAATAATATGTCCGTTTTCCATGTAAACCACCTGGCTTGCCGTCTTACGGGCAAATTCCACCTCGTGGGTCACGATAACCTGCGTAATATTGGTCCGTGCCAGCTCGCGAATAATATCGACGACCTGACCGGTGATTTCCGGATCCAGCGCGGCGGTAGGCTCATCGAAAAGCAGCACCTGAGGCTCCATCATCAATGCCCTGGCAATAGCAACACGTTGCTGTTGCCCCCCGGACAGGTGCAGGGGAAAACGATCGGCAAACGTGCTGAGTTTAAGACGTTCAAGCAGTGCGCTGGCGCGCTGACGAGCCGCCGTTTTATTCAATCCCAGCACACGACAGGGCGCTTCCGTCAGGTTCTGCATGACGGTCAGATGAGGCCACAGATTGTACTGCTGGAATACAATACCGACATTACGCCGTAACTCACGAATAGCCTGCTCAGAGGGCTTATCCCGGAAGTTAAAGCGGTTACCGGCGATGGACAGTTCCCCGGTACGCGGCATTTCAAGCAGATTGAGTACCCGCAGGAGCGAGCTTTTACCCGCACCGCTTGGGCCGAGCAAAACCATCGTTTCACCCTGCGGACAATTCAGTCCGATATCAAACAGTGCCTGGTGATCGCCGTAAAAGCAATTTATCCCGTTTAGTTGAATACTCATGCGTAAAAATTGAATAGTAATAAAGTAGGACGAATAGTAACGTCGCCAGCATAGTTATGCAATTCCGGGCGCTGGAAATTTATTTAAATACGCGTCAGAGTCAAAAAAGCAGCACAAAATTTTGTCAGTCAGCGGAGGCTTGCGTATGCTTTAGCCTGTTTATTATCGCTTTTTGGCGGGGACGCATGAAAAAAATCTGGTTATGGAGTGTACTGCTGTTAAGCGGTTGTCATTCAGGCACCGGAGACCGTCAGGTGTTTACCGTCGATCACCATCTGAATGCCCGAAGCCAGGAACCACGGGTGAAAATGGTCGTCATTCACTATACGGCTGAAGATAATGCCAGCTCCCTGCGCCTGCTCAGTCAGGGGGATGTCAGCGCACATTATCTGATAACCTCCCCCGATGGAAAGTCAGCCCCCGCGGTGACCGTTTATCAGCTGGTGCCGGAATCCCGTGTTGCCTGGCATGCCGGCGTGAGTGGCTGGCGCGGCTATACCCATCTGAACAGTATTTCGATAGGCATAGAGATGGTTAATCCTGGGTATTACCGCAAAGGCGGCATGACGACCTGTACCCTTTACCCGCCATCGCAACTCTTAGCGCTGGAAAGCCTTCTGCAGACGCTGGTGAAGCGTTATGCCATCACTCCGGTGAATATCGTCGGCCACAGTGATGTGGCACCTTCACGAAAACAGGACCCCGGCCCCTGTTTTCCATGGCGCAGTCTGGCAAACGCCGGGCTGGGTGCCTGGCCGGATGCGGGGACTGTCTCACAGTTTCTGGCAGGGCGTTCAGCCAGAGCCCCTGCAGACCCCCGGGTGCTGATAGCGTTACTGTCCCGTTATGGTTATCCCGTCACCGATCCTGCCTCACAAAGTGAACAGACCCGGCTTATTCGCGCCTTTCAGATGCATTTCCGGCCGGCAGGGGTGACCGGCAAAGCCGATGCTGAAACCGAAGCTATTGCGCGGGCATTGCTCAGTAAATACGGCACCCTGCACTGACGCGGCCGGGCCGGGGCTATTGCTGTAAAAAGGCCTTCCAGGCCTCGACGACTTTCTGAAGTGCCGGGCGGGGGGTATTCAGGTGAGTGACCAGACGCGTGCCGTAGCCAAAGCTGATACGAATATTCCGTGCATCCATCCATTGCTGTAACGGTGCAATCTGTGCCTCCGGCAGGCCGATAAACAGCATATTTGTCTGCCGGCTAATGACTTCGATACCGAGCTCCGTTAATTCAGCCGCCAGCCAGCGGGCGTTTTCGTGGTCTTCAGCCAGTCTCTCCACATTATTGTCGAGCGCATAAATCCCTGCGGCGGCCAGAATACCGGCCTGGCGCATCCCGCCCCCGGTCATTTTTCGCCAGCGACAGGCTTCTTCAATAAACTCGTGACTGCCGCAGAGCAGGGACCCGACCGGTGCCCCCAGACCTTTTGACAGGCATATCGACAGCGTATCGCAGTACCGGCTTAACGCGTCCAGTGGCTGACCACTGGCAACAGCCGCATTAAAAATCCGCGCCCCATCGGTGTGTAAGGCCAGCTGATGCTGACGGGAAAAAGCAAAGACTTCGGCCAGCCAGTCAGAGGGCAGCACTTTTCCATGATGAGTATTTTCGATGCTGATAAGGCGGGTTCGGGCAAAATGAATATCACGGGGTTTAATGGCCTCACGGACAATGTCCAGCGGCAGGGTGCCGTCCGCATTTTCCATCACGGGCTGGGGCTGGATACTACCTAACACTGCCGCGCCACCGGCCTCATAGCGATAATTATGGGCATGCTGCCCGGCAATATATTCGTCGCCCCGCTGACAATGGCTGAGCAATGCCACCAGATTCGCCTGAGTTCCGCTGGGAAAGAAAAGGGCTGCCTGCTTACCGCTCAGTGCAGCGGCTTTTTCCTGTAGCGCGTTAACTGTCGGGTCATCACCGTAAACGTCATCTCCTGTCGCGGCAGAGGTCATTTTACGTAACATTTCAGCCCCGGGCTGGGTCACTGTATCACTTCGTAAGTCAATCACATCAGGCTCCGTCGTCAGTAAAAAATCAGCAGGCCGGCCACTGTCCGTTGCCGGCCTTACCCTTTTACCGCAGCCAGTTCGTTTTCGCCAGACCCATCACCTCATTCCCGCGGCCATTAATGATGGCCCGGATCATATACAGACTGAAACCTTTCGCCTGCTCAAGTTTTATTTTCGGCGGGATCACCAGTTCATCACCGGCGGTCGTCACGTTCACCAGCACCGGGCCCGGATGATCAAAGGCCTGTTGCAGCGCATCGGGCAGGGCAGACGCTTTCTCAACATTAATCCCTTTGATATTACAGGCCGCCGCGATGGCAGCGAAATCCGGATTGACCAGTTCAGTACCATCGGTCAGAAAACCGCCGGCCTGCATTTCCATGGCAACAAACCCCAGGACACTGTTATTAAAGATGATCAGTTTTACCGGTAAGTTATGTTGCGCAATGGAAAGTAAATCACCCATCAGCATGGCAAACCCGCCATCTCCGCACAGAGCTACCACCTGACGCTGCGGGTCGACCGACTGAGCCCCCATTGCCTGTGGCATGGCGTTGGCCATCGAACCGTGGTTAAACGACCCCAGCAGGCGGCGGCGACCGTTCATTTTCAGATAGCGGGCCGCCCAGACGGTCGGGGTACCGACATCGCAGGTGAATACCGCATCTTCACTGGCCAGCAAACTGATCTGGCTGGCCAGATATTGCGGGTGAATGGCTTGTTCGTCATCAGGGATCGCTAAATCATCCAGGTCCCGGCGCGCATCCTGATAATGATTAATGGCCCTGTCGAGATGTTTCCGGTTCTTTTTTTCCTCCAGACGGGGAAGCAGCAGCATCAGCGTGGCTTTCACATCCCCTGTTAGCGGAAGGTCGACAGGGCAGTGTGCCCCCAGGCTGCCTGCAGAAATATCGAGCTGAATGATTTTCGCATCGGTGGGATAGAAAGCGCGATAAGGGAAGCGAGTCCCCAGCAGCACCAGCGTATCGGCTTTCTGCATGGCCTGATAGCCGGAAGAGAAACCAATGAATCCGGTCATTCCGACATCATAAGGGTTATCGTATTCCAGATGCTCTTTGCCACGCAGTGCATGCACGATGGGGGCTTTCAGCTTTTCAGCCAGCGCGGTTACTTCGGCGTGTGCACCCGCACAACCGCTGCCACACATTAGCGTGATATTTTCGGACTGATTCAGCATGGCGGCCAGCGTTTCGAGCTGTAACAGCGGAGGGACGGAGATCGGCGCTACCGGCGGGTACCAGGCGGGTGTGGCTTTTTCCGGCGCCGGCTCCAGGGCCACATCGCCGGGTAAAACGATGACGGAGACGCCGCCTTCCACGAAAGCTTTTCGCATTGCAATGGCCAGCACCTGTGGTAACTGCTCCGGATTCGTCACCATCTCACAATAATGGCTGCACTCCTGAAACAGGGATTGCGGGTGAGTTTCCTGGAAATAACCACTGCCGATTTCGCTGGAAGGGATATGCGCCGCGATGGCCAGCACCGGCACCTTGTTGCGGTGACAGTCAAACAGTCCGTTAATGAGATGCAGGTTACCCGGGCCGCAGGAGCCGGCACAGACCGCGAGCTGGCCGGTGATCTGAGCTTCAGCACCGGCGGCAAAGGCGGCGACCTCTTCATGACGGGTGGACATCCACTCAATGGTCCCCAGCTTATTCAGGCTGTCACTGAGGCCATTCAGGGAGTCGCCGGTGACTCCCCAGATACGTTTTACACCGGCAAGTTCCAGACTTTTTATAAGAAATGACGCAACCGTATTTTTCATTACTGACTCCCTGGAATAAAACCGGTCCGACCGGGACGGTTATGAGTACGAATAATGAACAAAATTGTAGCGTATCTGGCAACAATTGCCCGGAAAAGCGCGGAACGTGATCGTTACCGGCGCTCAGGCGGAAAAGAACGCGATCATGATCGGAGCCAGCAGACTCATAATAAAACCATGAACGATCGCCGCAGGTACAATCCCGGATCCGCCGGCGCGTTGCAGTACCGGCAGGGTAAAGTCCATGGAGGTCGCGCCGCATAATCCCAGTGCTGTCGAACGATAACGGCGGATAAGCAACGGGATCAGCATCATTGAGATCAGTTCCCGTAACAGATCCACCAGAAAAGCGCTGTTACCAATCACCGGCCCGAACGCATTGGTCATTAAAATACCGGACAGAGAATACCAGCCGAAACCACTGGAAAGTGCCAGTCCGGTTTTCACCGGTAATCCGAGCAGCAGGGCGGCGAGTATTCCTGCGGGCAGAGAACTGACCAGCACGATGGCCGCGACGGTCACGCCCTGACGGTTAAACAGGATTTGTCGCAGGTTCATACCACTGGCACGTAACTGGATACCTACCAGTAACAGCAGCAGTAACAGGGCATATTCACCCGCCCGGGTGGCATTTTGTAAGACCGGCCAGTGGGTTAATCCGATAAGAAATCCGGCAATCACAACACCGCACATTTTCAGTGAGTCCAGCAGCATATGCAGCCGGGAAGGTAGCGGGCCGGAAGCATGAGCAGCCGGTGAAGGGACGATACGGTCAAATAATCTCAACGCCAGAAAATTACAGACTAAAATGCAAAGAGCGCAGATCAGAGTGATCCGGACAATCACCATCAGGTTCGCGGTCAGATTGTCCACGAATGCCAGGCTCACTCCCATAAATAACAGAATAATGTAGACCATGCGGGTCAGTGCGTAATTCGCGGCTTTCAGAATACCGGGACGCCGTACAGGCAGCAGGTAACCCGCAACCAAAGGAATGAGAATAATGAGTAAACCGGAATACATAAGAAGCCCAGAAAAGGTAATTATCAGAGAATCAGGTTATCTGATTGATATTGGTCAGTAAATAAAATACTGATGGCTGTTTTCCGGCCTGTCAGTTTTTCCTTATGGAGTCGAATTCCCCGATGATGCTGAAACAGATCGAGATCAGAAACTTTCGCGGTATCGCGTTTTTATCTCTGTCCTTCCGCCAGATTTCCCTGCTGATTGGTGAAAATGCCTGGGGTAAATCCAGTTTACTGGATGCGCTGACCCTGATGATGTCGCCTGCGGCCGGGAGTTCACGCCTGACAGAGAACGACTTTTTCCGCCCGCAGGACGATGAGCCTGCCAGGACCTGTCTGATCGAACTGACTTTCGGACCAGAGTCCCCTGACGGCAGCCTGCCGGCAACGTTAGCAGCGCTGCTGCCTGCAGAACCCGCCGTTCGCGGGCTGCGTTTCAGCTTCAGTGCCTGCCGGACAGCACAGGGGATGACTCAGGGTTTTTCCTTTCCTGACTATCCTGACGTAACAGAATCCGTGGTGTATCGGTTGATACAACATGTCAGGGTGCTGTGTCCGGTGCTGCGATTACGTGATGCCCGTTTCAGCCCCCCGGGACTGGCGAGGTCAGCCGGTGGAGAGGGCGTCCGGGCTGCTGAGTTACCCCTGGCGGGGAGGGCACAGGAAGGAGAAATTCTGCAGGGAGCGGAGGTGCTGCAACAGGCGCTGAGTCTGTTGTGCCGGTTATCCGGACATTACTTCCATATCCGTACCGGGGGAGCATTATCTGAATTGCCGGTATCAGCGGAGAAAAACGATCTGCTCTGGCAGCAACTGAATACACTGAACCGGAAACTGGCCAAAACCGCCCGGCAGGATCGGGCGCCGATCCTGCGTGCCCTGCTGATGTTACTCGCCGGTACGCCCTCAGCCGGAACCCTTCCGGAGGGTGCCCGTCCGTTGATCCTGCTCGAAGACCCGGAAACCCGTCTGCATCCGATGATGCTATCGATGGTATGGCAGTTTCTGGCACTGTTACCGGCACAAAAGGTGGTGACCACTAACTCGTCTGATCTGGTCTCTATGGTGCCACTGGAGAGTATTTACCGTCTTGACCGGTACCAGCAAATCACCCGCTGCTGGCATATTCCTGATGAAGGCATGTCCCGCGATGAGTTGCGAAAAGTGACCTTCCATATTCAGGTGAATCGCCCGACGGCGCTGTTTGCCCGTTGCTGGCTTCTGGTGGAGGGAGAAACCGAAGTCTGGCTGATTAATGAACTGGCCCGGCAGACAGGGTTTTCTCTGGCGTCGGAGGGGATCCGCGTGGTTGAATTCGCCCAGTCCGGGCTGAAGCCACTGTTACGGTTTGCCGCACATATGGGTATCCGGTGGCACGTTCTGACGGACGGGGATGAAGCAGGGGCGAAATACGCCGCCATCGCGACCAGCCACCTGACAGATCAGCAGGCGGAACGGCATCATCTCACCCGCTTTCCGGCGCCGGATATTGAACATTACTTCTACCGTAACGGATTTGCTGAGGTTTACCGGCAGGCTGCTCAGCTCCCTGAACATGGACCGGGCGGGGTAAAACGAGTGATCACCCGCGCAATACAGCACAGCTCCAAACCTTCGCTGGCGATAGCAGTGGCCAGTGAAGTGGCAGAGCGGGGCAGTCAGTCGATTCCGTGGTTACTCCGGAAAATGATAGGCCGGGTACGGGGACTCGCCCGGGGCCGGTACGGCTGAGTCATCCGTTTAACATGCTGTGCGAGACAGGCTTGCACAGCAGGGGTAATTATGACAGATTGACTACAGTTTCATTGACAGGAACGATCAGGCTGGCCTGATTCCCTTTTTCACCTTCACTGGCATTGTAGCTCACCTTCTGGCCTGCTTTCAGTGTCTTATACCCTTCCATCTGAATGGTGGAGTAGTGCGCAAAAATATCTTCACCTCCGGCTTCCGGGCAAATAAAACCGAATCCCTTGGCATTGTTAAACCATTTTACAAATCCTGTTTCCATGTGATGATGCCTCTCACCTGAATTGCAAAAATGAATCAGGGTGGCCGGGGAGCCACCTGATGATAAAACAGACAAACCCGTCGCTACGACTATCTCTTCACCGGCACGGATCGTCAAGAAATTACCACAGGCCGGGCAGGGATAATTTCTCAAACTTTGAAGCAGTTAACGCTATACGGACTTTAAAACCGCAGCAAACCGCCCTAATCAGGAGCATGCAGACTGCGCATCATTTTGCCGGCATGATAGACTTAACTGAAGAATTCTCTACAGAGTCACAGGCACACTTCAGTGGATATTATGGCGAATACAAACGACTGGCTTAATTTTGAACACCTTGCTGATAACACCGTTCGTGAGGAACTGAAGCCACCGTCAATGTATAAAGTTATTTTGAACAACGATGACTATACACCGATGGAATTTGTTATTGACGTACTGCAAAAGTTCTTTTCTTATGATATTGAACGCGCAACGGAACTCATGCTGAAAGTCCATTACGATGGCAAAGCGATCTGCGGGGTATTTACTGCCGAAGTGGCAGAAACAAAAGTTGTCAGGATCAATCAGTATGCCAGAGAAAATGAACATCCTTTGCTCTGTACTCTGGAAAAATCTGATTAAGCCACCATATCTGTAGGCAGACATCAGAGCGTGAATCGAGGAGGTGCTTTATGCTCAATCAGGAACTGGAACTCAGTTTAAATATGGCTTTCGCCAGAGCGCGGGAGCACCACCATGAATTTATGACCGTGGAACACCTGTTACTGGCGTTGATCAGTAATCCGTCCGCCCGTGAGGCCCTCGAAGCCTGCTCGGTAGACCTGGTGGTTTTACGTCAGGAACTCGAAACCTTCATCGAAAAAACGACCCCGGTCTTACCGGACACTGACGGTGAACGTGATACTCAACCGACACTGAGTTTTCAGCGGGTATTACAACGCGCCGTGTTTCATGTGCAATCTTCCGGCCGCAGTGAAGTCAATGGGGCGAATGTCCTGGTGGCTATTTTCAGTGAACAGGAATCTCAGGCCGCGTATTTACTGCGTAAGCATGAAGTGAGCCGTCTGGATATTGTGAACTTTATCTCTCATGGCGTCCGTAAAGATGAGGGTGAGAGTGCGCCTGCTCCCGAAAACCAGGCCAACAACGAAGAGCAGAGTACAGGCGGGGAGGAACGTATGGAGAACTTCACCACCAATCTGAATCAGCTGGCCCGGGTCGGCGGTATCGATCCTCTGATCGGCCGTGATAAAGAACTGGAAAGAGCCGTTCAGGTTTTATGCCGCCGCCGGAAAAATAATCCGCTGCTGGTAGGGGAATCCGGTGTCGGTAAGACGGCGATCGCCGAAGGTCTCGCCTGGCGTATTGAGCAGGGTGATGTGCCGGAGGTGATGAAAGACTGTACTATCTACTCACTGGATATCGGTTCTCTGCTGGCCGGGACGAAGTATCGCGGCGATTTTGAAAAACGGTTTAAAGCGTTGCTTAAGCAACTGGAGCAGGATGAAAACAGTATCCTGTTTATCGATGAGATCCATACCATCATCGGTGCCGGTGCTGCCTCCGGCGGGCAGGTGGATGCCGCTAACCTGATCAAACCGCTGCTTTCCAGCGGTAAAATCCGCGTGATGGGCTCGACGACGTATCAGGAATTCAGCTCGATCTTCGAAAAAGACCGTGCGCTGGCCCGTCGTTTCCAGAAAATTGACATCACTGAACCATCAGCCGAAGAGACCATCCGCATCATCAACGGTCTGAAAGCGAAGTACGAAGCACACCATGATGTTCGTTATACTGCTAAAGCCGTTCGTGCGGCAGTAGAACTGGCGGTGAAATACATTAATGACCGTCACCTGCCGGATAAAGCCATCGATGTGATTGATGAAGCCGGTGCCCGTGCACGGTTGGTCCCGCAGAGTAAACGTAAAAAGACCATCAATGTTCAGGACATTGAAAGTGTCGTGGCGCGTATTGCCCGTATTCCTGAGCAGAGCGTTTCAGCCACAGACCGCGATACCCTGCGTCATCTGGACTCACGGCTGAAAATGCTGGTGTTCGGTCAGGACAATGCAATCGATGCGCTGGCGGAAGCTATCAAAATGAGTCGTGCTGGTCTGGGCCATGATCATAAACCCGTGGGTTCCTTCCTGTTTGCCGGTCCGACCGGGGTGGGGAAAACGGAGGTCACGGTACAGCTGGCGAAAGCTCTGGGCATTGAACTGTTACGCTTTGATATGTCGGAATATATGGAACGCCACACGGTCAGCCGCCTGATTGGTGCGCCTCCGGGCTATGTGGGCTTTGATCAGGGCGGATTACTGACGGATGCGGTGATCAAACATCCGCATTCGGTCGTGCTACTCGATGAAATTGAGAAGGCGCATCCGGATGTCTTTAATCTGTTACTGCAGGTGATGGATAACGGGACACTGACCGATAATAACGGACGTAAAGCAGACTTCCGTAATGTGGTGCTGGTGATGACCACTAACGCCGGGGTACGTGAAACAGAGCGTAAATCTATCGGGCTGATCCATCAGGATAATACGACCGATGCGATGGAAGAAATCAGGAAGACCTTTACCCCTGAATTCCGTAACCGGCTGGACAATATTATCTGGTTTGATCATCTGTCGACCGGGGTCATTCATCAGGTAGTCGACAAGTTTATTGTCGAACTGCAGGCCCAGCTGGATCAGAAAGGCGTGTCTCTGGAAGTCAGTGACGGCGCACGGGACTGGCTGGCTGAAAAAGGCTACGACAAAGCGATGGGTGCCCGTCCAATGGCCCGTGCCGTACAGGAAAACCTTAAGAAACCGCTGGCGAATGAATTACTGTTTGGCTCACTGGTTGACGGGGGATCGGTGAAGGTGGCACTGGATAACACCAGTAATACATTAACCTATCATTTTGAAAGTGCGGAACAGCGTAAAGCGGCAGGAACGGTACATTGATTCCGTATTTGCCAGGCAGTCATAAAACAAAAGGCCGGAATATCCGGCCTTTATTATTTGTACCTGAATAAAAACAGGTTACTGACTCTTAGCGACTACGGAAGACAATGCGGCCTTTGCTCAAATCATAAGGAGTCAGCTCAACGGTGACTTTATCACCGGTCAGGATGCGGATGTAGTTTTTACGCATTTTACCGGAGATATGAGCGGTAACCACGTGCCCGTTTTCGAGCTCAACGCGGAACATGGTGTTAGGTAACGTATCCAGTACGGTACCCTGCATTTCAATATTGTCTTCTTTGGCCATCGAATCCTCTGAATGGACTAGCTAAATTTGAATCGGCAAGATAATGCCCAATTCTGGTATCTATGTAAAGAATTGTTGGTGTAAATACCAACACTCCGCTATGCGGCATGTAAAAACATGCGCAGTGCAAATAAATTCGGGTGTTCTGACGTTAATCGGGGATATTTGCAGAATCGTGCATCTGAATAGCAAGTCGGGGGAAAACCTTCCTTGATGTTCATCAGTGTACCAGCAGAATCTCCATCAGGGCGCATCGGAAAACACCTTCTGAAGCGCGAACGACATAACAAGCACACGGAGTCTAACACTTTCCGGGTGAAATGTCTGTAAAACATTAAAAGCCTGCTTATCCCAGCTCAGCCGTTTGCCAGCAGCCGTCCGACAGCGGGCGCGTCCGGAGTAAGGCAACCTGTTGCAGATAGGCCTCGCGCGGGATCTCTGTCGCTCCTAAGGAGGCAGTATGCGGGTTCAGTATCTGGCAATCAATTAACTGTCCGCCATGGACGCTGAAGTGCCGGCAAAACAGCATCAGCGCAGTCTTTGAAGCATTCGGCCGGGTGCTGAACATCGACTCGGCGCAGAAGAGCTGGCCGACGGCCATCCCATATAATCCGCCGATCAGATGCCCGTCCTGCCAGACCTCGACCGAGTGTGCATCGCCTCTCTGCGATAAAGCCAGCCACGCCTCGATCACCTGCTCAGTGATCCAGGTACCGTCTGTTCTGTCGGCAGCACAACCGCGGATCACCCCACCGAAGTCCCGATCCACGGTGACCTTATAAGGTGAGTGACGATGAAAGCGGGCCATACTGCGGCTGAGATGAAATGCCTCAGGGTAAAGTACCGCCCGCGGATTCGGTGACCACCATAACAACGGGTCCTGTTCCGAGAACCAGGGAAAGATACCCTGCCGGTAGGCTTCCCGCATCCGTGGCCAGCTAAGGTCTCCGCCAAACGCCAGCAGACCGTCAGGTTCTGTCAGCGCCCGGGATGGCGGGGGAAAGCTCAGTGTATCAGCCGGTAACTGTGGCAGGATCAATGGCATCCGCGATGACCTCACTCTGATTCAGACGCTGAGTAAACTGCCAGTAGCGACCACGCGCACGGAGCAGCGTGGCCGTGTCACCCTGTTCTATAATGTGGCCGTTCTCCATTACACAAACACGATCCATGGCCGCCAGGCCGGTCAGACGATGTGTCACCATAATGACGGTTTTATCCCGGGTGACCCGCGCCAGAAGCGCCAGAATATGCTGTTCGGTGGTGGCATCCAGCCCTTCGGTGGGTTCATCCAGTAACCAGAGGTCTCCCCGATGGAGCAGTGCCCGGGCGATGGCTAAACGGCGTAATTCCCCTCCGGAGAGTGTCCGGCCGCCTTCGCCTAACCAGCGATTAAGCCCGTCATTTTCCAGCAACTTCTCAAGACCGGTCTGTTGCAATACGTCGACCAGCGCTGCATCGCTACTGTCAGGGGCAGCCAGTCTGAGGTTGTCACGCAGGGTCTGGTTAAATACGGAGACACGCTGGGTCACTACGCTGGTCCTGCGACGAAGCGATGCTTCATCCCACTGTGGCAGAGGGGACTGGTTGAAGAAAATTTCGCCCTGTGCGGGGTCAGCCGCACGGGTTAGTAGTTGCAGGAGTGTTGACTTACCGCAGCCGGTAAAACCGAGCAGCGCAATTTTTTCACCCTGAGCCACGGACAGGTTCAGTCCGTTAATCACCGACCGGGGTTGTCCGGGATAGCTGAATCCCAGACCGGTGATCCGTACGGCAATCCCGGGATGATTATCTGCCACTATTTTCTGCGGAAACTGTACCGGGGGAGTCTGTCCTAAAATTTCACTTAAGCGTGAAGCTGCAACCATCACCTTCGAGATATGCAGGAAAGCGGCAGCCACCGGCCCCAGGGACTCAAACGCCGCCAGGATGCAAAAAGTGAACAGTGCCAGCCAGGTGGGGTCGGCAGACGCGGAGTTGAGCAGCAGGGAACCCAGTCCCAGTATCAGGCAGACAGTCAGCCCGGTAATGAACATCAACAGGCTCTGCGATGCGGCGTTAAGCGACTGCTGTTGCCGTTCGGCCTGATAAATAGACTGTCCGGTGGCCGTCAGTTGTTGTTGCCAGCGTTGAGTGTGCTGATAAATCTTCAGTTCCGCCATACTGCTTAGCCAGCGGGTCAGTTGCCGGCGGTAACTGGCCTGTGTCAGCGCCATTGCCTCACCGGAACCTTTACCCAGGTGGTAAAAGAGGGGAGGGAGTAATAATAACGTCAGCAGCATCACCAGGCCCGCGACCAGTGCCAGCGGCAGGTTCAGGAAACTCAGTCCGAAGGTAACCACGATAATGACACATAACGCCCCGGCGAGGGGGGATAGCACCCGCAGATAGAGATGGTCCAGGTGGTCAACGTCTGCAACAAAGCGGTTCAGTAAATCGCCCTGATTAAACGGTAACAGCCCGGCAGGGGAGAGTGGGAACAGCTTACTGAACGTGTAAACGCGAAGATGCTGCAGTACGCGGAATGTGCCGTCGTGACTGACCAGTCGCTCGAAGTAGCGTGCCACGGTGCGGATAATGGCAGCTCCCCTGACACCGGCCGCGGGCAACATATAGTTAAAACTGTATAGTCCGGCCGTCCCGGCGACCGCCGAAGCGGCCAGGAACCAGCCGGACAGCGTCAGTAAACTGATACTTGCCAGTAATGTCAGCAGAGCCAGCACCAGACCCAGCCCGAGCAAAAAGCCATGGCGTTTCCAGAGGCGTAAAAACGGCAGTAAAGTTTTCATAGCGTTATCTCCCCGTGACGCTGAGCTAACATGTCCCGGAACGGCCCCGGTGTCACGGCGAGCGCCTGCCAGCCGCCTTTCTGAATAATTTTTCCGCCCGCCATCATCCAGATCTCGTCCCAGTCCTGTACTCCTTCGGGCTGGTGAGTGATCATCAGTGTCGTCTGCTGTAAGGAGGCTTCCGTGAGTGCATGCATCACATGTTGCTCGCTTTGTCTGTCCAGACTGGCGGTTGGTTCATCCAGCAGCAGCAGTGCTGAAGGCAGTAACAGGGCCCTGGCAACCGCAACACGCTGGGCCTGGCCGACTGATAACCGGACGGCATCATCGCCGGCAGGAGTATCAATCCCCTCAGGCAGGTCGGCGATAAATTCATTGATTCCACTGCATTCCAGCACCCGTTGAAACTGCTGCCTGTCACAGGGGCGATCCAGGGTGATGTTATCGCGCAGGGTCTCTGCCGGCAGCCGCGGGTTCTGCCCGACCCAGGCCAGTTGTTGCTGCCAGTGATCCGGGCGAATATCCCGTAATTCTGTGCCGTCGACAGTGAGAGACCCCTGGTAAGGAAGAAAGCCCAGTATGACATTGATCAGCGATGTTTTACCGGCACCACTCACCCCGGCCAGCACAACGCGCTTGCCTGCCGGCAGAATAAAATTGAGCGGCCCGGTTAACGGTTCTCCTGTAGCTGTCATAGCAATCAGATCACGTGCGACCAGGGTACAGGGCCCGGACCTGTCCGGGGTCAGTGTTCCGGTGCTCTGGCTGGCCGCTTCAGTGTCACTGAGGAAGGCCTCCAGCTGTTCGGCAGCGCCGATAGCCTGAGCTTTGGCATGGTAAAAATTCCCCAAATCCCGCAAAGGCTGGAAGAACTCCGGCGCCAGGATCAATGCCAGGAAACCGGCAAACAAGGTGACGCCACGGTGATAATCACCAAAATGCAGTACCCCCAGATAGGAGAAGCCGAAATAGACAGCCACCACGGCGATGGAAATGGCCGCGAAAAACTCCAGTACTGCCGAAGACAGAAATGCCAGCCGCAGGACTTCCATGGTACGCAGACGAAATTGCCCTGTACTGTCGGCGATAGCCGCCTGTTCTGCCCGACCCCGGTGAAACAGGCGGAGTGTTTCCAGCCCGCGCAGGCGGTCAAGGAAGTCTCCGCTGAGACGGGCGAGGGCCTGGAAGTTTCTGCGGTTGGCTTCTGCCGCCCCCATACCGACCATGGCCATAAATAACGGGATCAGTGGCGCGGTACAGAACAGGATCAACGCCGCAGCCCAGTTAAGGGGTAACAGCGTGATCAGGATCAGCACGGGGATCAATGTTGCCAGGCTCATCTGTGGCAGATAACGTGCATAGTAATCCTGCATATTATCAATTTGTTCCTGCAACAGGGTGGTCCAGCTACCGACGGCCCGGCTCGTCGTTCCGGCAGGGCCCCGGGCCTCCAGACGTAAAATAATCTGCTGGCGGATAGCCTCGCGGATGACGCTTCCGGCACGGAAACCCGCCATTTCCCGCAGGTAATGCAACAGGCTTCGCCCGGCAAAGCAGGCCGCCAGCGCAACCAGCAAGCCTGGCGTATCACTGGCAGGGTGATGACTGATAATAAAATTCTGCAATATGCGGGCGATGATCCCGGCCTGCGTGATAATCAGGAGTGCACTGAAGACACCGGTAATAACCGAAAGGCGTAACCAGCGGCGTCCGTAATGGCGCTGTTCTTTCAGCCAGCGTACTAAATACTGTTGACGGGATTTATTCATGGAATTCTGCAAAGTGAATGTCAGACACCAGAGGTGTAAAGTAATACCCCTTATAAAAGTGCAGGTACTTTAGCATGCGGAACAGTAAAAAGGCGACAGTTTCGCTGTCGCCTTAGGAAATCATTCAGTGTTCAGGGAAGAACTAGGCGTCTGTGCCGAGACCGTCTAAATAACGTTCTGCATCCAGCGCTGCCATACAACCGGTACCTGCAGAGGTGATTGCCTGACGGTAGGTATGGTCCATCACATCACCGGCGGCAAAGACTCCCGGGATACTGGTCTGAGTTGCATTGCCCTGCAGACCGGACTGTACCACGATATAACCGTTGTTCAGTTCAAGCTGGTCAGCAAAAATAGCGGTGTTCGGGCTATGCCCGATGGCAATAAATACCCCGGCCACGTCGATCTGCTCAGCTTCAGCATTATCCCCTGTCGGACGCAGACGTGCTCCGGTCACTCCCATCTCATCCCCGGTAACTTCTTCCAGGGTACGATTAGTGTGCAGAACGATATTGCCGCTGGCGACTTTTTCCATCAGCCGGTCAATAAGGATTTTTTCGGCACGGAAGGTGTCACGACGATGGATAAGATGAACCTCAGAGGCGATATTCGCCAGGTAGAGGGCCTCTTCGACGGCCGTGTTCCCGCCACCGACTACAGCTACTTTTTGCTTACGATAAAAGAAACCGTCGCAGGTCGCACAGGCGGAGACACCTTTGCCTTTAAACGCTTCTTCCGAAGGTAAGCCAATATAACGTGCCGATGCGCCGGTGGCGATAATCAGCGCATCCGCGGTGTATTCACCACTGTCCCCGACAAGACGGAACGGGCGTTGTTTCAGGTCGACGGTGTGGATATGGTCGTGAACGATTTCGGTATTAAATTTTACCGCATGTTCATGCATACGCTCCATGAGTCCGGGCCCGGTCAGCCCCTCAGGATCACCCGGCCAGTTTTCTACCTCTGTCGTGGTGGTCAGTTGCCCGCCTTTTTCTACCCCGGTAATCAGTACCGGATTAAGGTTTGCACGCGCAGCATAGACAGCTGCGGTGTAACCGGCAGGGCCGGAACCCAGGATCAGAAGTTTACTGTGTTTGGCCATGCTTTTTTCCTCAATAAAACAAACCGCTGACAAATATCTGCTGATTGTAGGCAAACGCGGCGACGAAAAAAAGAGTCCGGTCGCTGAGATTAGCGATTAATGTGAACGTCGAAACTAATCACTCTCTGTAAAGGTCACCCAAAGGGATCAGTCTGGCGTGTGACGGGAGTTGAAATGGCTGAAATTACTGGCTGAAAATTTATATTCACCGCAGACGGCGGAATGTTGTACTGAAATTGGATGTTTTACTTTGACAATCGCCTGTTGTTTTGCGAAAACATGAGGTGAGACAAATAAAGTTCAGCGAACAGGAACCCGCGCAGGCCGCAGCTTCTGAGCGCAGGATAAATAAACCTGAGTTGTTTTTGGGCTGTTTCATCGTGGACAGACAGTGAAATGTACCGAAAACAGCAAATATACAGGCATTGTTTCAATATAACTCAGGCCCTTCGCCGGTGACAGGTGGAAGGGCAGGTAGTCTTGGGAAGGAAATGAAGAGAGAAAATAATAATGACAGATAATAAGAAACGCCCTGGCAAAGATCTGGACCGCATCGACAGAAATATCCTCAACGAATTGCAAAAAGATGGCCGTATTTCTAATGTCGAGCTCTCCAAACGGGTAGGGTTGTCTCCGACGCCCTGCCTTGAGCGTGTCCGCCGTCTGGAGCGTCAGGGGTTCATTCTGGGGTATACCGCACTGCTTAATCCGCACTATCTGGACGCATCACTGCTGGTTTTTGTTGAGATTACTCTGAATCGTGGCACGCCTGATGTGTTCGAGCAATTTAACACCGCCGTCCAGAAACTTGAGGAAACTCAGGAGTGTCACCTGGTTTCCGGCGATTTTGACTATTTGCTGAAAACGCGCGTGCCGGATATGTCCGCATACCGTAAGCTGCTGGGGGAAACCTTGTTACGCCTGCCAGGTGTTAACGATACCCGCACCTATGTAGTGATGGAAGAAGTAAAACAGAGTAACCGGTTAGTGATTAAAACTCGCTAAATCAGGCAGGTGCAAAACCTGTGGCAATTAGGTACACTCCTGTGAATTCATACAGGAACAGTGCTGACTGATGGTGCTGTTCCTCTCTTTAGTTGACAGGCACCTGGAGAGTTCTCTTGAGCCAGGAATATACAGAAGATAAAGATGTATCTTTAACGCCACTGAGTAGTGGACGACGGCTGCTGGAAGCATTACTGATTCTGGTGGCACTTTTTGCCGTGTATTTGATGGTCTCGCTGGTCAGTTTCAATCCCTCTGACCCGAGCTGGTCACAAACGGCCTGGCATGAGCCTATCCATAATCTGGGTGGCCGGCCGGGGGCCTGGATGGCGGATACCCTGTTATTTATCTTCGGGGTGATGGCCTACGCCATTCCGGTAGTGATCATTGGCTTATGCTGGATTACCTTCCGCCATCGTAACAGCAAAGAATTCATCGACTGCTTCTCTATCGGCCTGCGTCTGATAGGTGTGCTGGCCCTGGTGGTCACCACCTGTGGTCTGGCAGCAATCAATGCTGATGATATCTGGTACTTTGCGTCCGGAGGCGTGATTGGCAGCCTGGTCAGTAGTGCAATGGCCCCGTATCTTAACCAGATGACCGGAACGCTGGTCCTGCTGTTTGTCTGGGCCGCCGGGATCACCCTCTATACCGGGTGGTCATGGCTGACGATTGCTGAGAAGATCGGCGGGGTCATCATGTCCGTTCTGACCTTCGCGAGCAACCGCTCCCGGGGGGATGATCGCTGGCACGATGAAGACGAGGACGAAGACGAGGCGATTGCCCCGGTGTCCCGTAAAGAGACGGCGCAGGATGTCACTGAAGACGCTCCTCTGTTCCGCTCCAAAGCCTCTCCGGCCGCCGGATCGCCTGCGCACGGTAATACAGTCTCTCAGTCACAGGATGATGAACATGATCCGCTGTTTTCAACGCCGGTTTCTGCGTCGGAAACGGATGACAATGACCCCTTATTTACCTCTTCTGCCTTCTCCCCAGTGACGGAGGAGGAAGAAAATGATCCGCTATTCAGTGCACCCGTCGCCGGGGCTGGACCGATCATCCAATCTCCTGCCGCGCGGCAACCTGCACCGGAGTCATCCACAAGGCCGGAAAACAGTCCTGAACCTGTCGTCGCTGCCGATGCCTACAGGGCACCTGCTCAGGTGAAAGCCACGCAGGCCGCAGAGCCACCACTTTACCGCTTCGATGTGCCGGATACGGTGGCATCTCAGCCGACACCAGCAGCTTCTCCGTCTGCGGCACCCCAAGCCTCCGGGGTTACTCCACAGGTTCAGACAACCCGGCCTGATCCTCAGCGGCCGCCGGCAGTTACCCCTCAGGCACCGGTTGCGGCGGCGACGCCTGCCGCAGTCAATGCTCAGACCGTGGCTGCCACTGTAGTGAAACCGGCAGGGCAGTCGCCATTTGCTGTGGCCGCCAGTATGGGTAAATTACAGCCCCCTGCGACGGTGACAGAATCAGCGCAACGAAGTGCTAACCCTCAGGTAAAACGCGGAGTCGGTGGGCCGGAACTGCCACGACCGAATCCTGTCCGTTTGCCGACCCGCCGCGAAATGGCCTCTTATGGCATTAAATTACCTTCACAACGGATGGCAGAAGAAAAAGCACGTGAAGAGGAATTACAGCGTCAGCTGAATGCGCAGATACCGGAGACAGACGAGCTTTCGTCCGAACAGAGTGAATTCGACCAGGCGGCGCTTCGCCAGGCTTTTACCGGGCAGCAAAAGGCGCGCTATGGCGAGGACCATGTCACTGCCACACCTGACGAAGAAGATGAACTGCAACAGGCGTTGCTGGCACGTCAATTCTCGGAGCAACAGCAGCAGCGGTATCAGACGCCGGCTGAGGATGCTACGCGGGTTAGTGCTGACCACGTTGTGGCCTCTGCGCCGCTCTCCTCAGAGGCTATTTCTGCGTTTGATTTTTCACCGATGGAAGAGCTGGTGGATGACAATCCGGCAGAGCCTCTGTTTACGATTGCACCGGGTGCGGAAACAGTGACCCCGCAGCCGCCGGAGCAGGCACCGTATTCTGCCGCAGGGAGTAACTCTGCGCAGTCTCCGCAGACGTCAGGCACAACAGCTCAGCCAGGGCACTCACCCTACGCAGCCCCGCAGGCATCGGAGCAGGCACCGTATTCTGCCGCAGGGAGTAACTCTGCGCAGTATCCGCAGACGTCAGGCACAACGGCTCAGCCAGGGTATTCGCAATACGCAGCCCCGCACACACCGGAGCAGGCACCGTATTCTGCCGCAGAGGGTAACTCTGAGCAGTCTCCGCAGACGTCAGGCACAACGGCTCAGCCAGGGTATTCGCAATACGCAGCCCCGCAGGAAGCCGCTTCTCAACCGCCGGCTGCTCAGGAACAGCAGAGTCTGTTCCATCCGTTCCTGGTTCGCCATGAACAGCCATTGGAAAAACCGTCGACACCTCTTCCGACCATGGATTTACTGACACCACCTCCGGCGGAAGAAGAACCGGTTGATATGTTTGCTCTGGAACAAACGGGTAAACTGGTCGAGGCAAGACTGAATGACTTCAGAGTGAAAGCAGAAGTTGTCGGTATTTCACCGGGACCGGTGATCACCCGTTTCGAGCTGGATCTGGCTCCTGGCGTGAAAGCCGCCAGGATTTCTAATCTCTCACGTGACCTGGCCCGTTCGTTATCTGCTGTTGCGGTCCGTATTGTCGAGGTTATCCCTGGCAAGCCCTATGTCGGCCTGGAATTACCGAATAAGCATCGTCAGACAGTTTATTTGCGTGAAGTACTGGACTGCGCAAAGTTCAGGGATAATCCTTCACCGCTGGCGATTGTGCTGGGGAAAGATATTGCCGGTCAGCCGGTGGTTGCCGATCTGGCGAAGATGCCTCACCTGCTGGTCGCGGGGACCACTGGCTCAGGGAAATCTGTCGGTGTGAACGCCATGATCATCAGTATGCTGTACAAGGCAACGCCTGATGAAGTGCGCTTCATTATGATCGACCCGAAAATGCTGGAACTCTCTGTCTATGAAGGCATTCCGCATCTGCTGACTGAAGTTGTGACAGACATGAAGGATGCCGCCAATGCGCTACGCTGGAGTGTCGGAGAGATGGAACGGCGCTACAAGCTGATGTCCGCACTGGGCGTACGTAACCTTGCCGGTTATAACGAGAAGATTGTACAGGCTGAAGCTATGGGCCGGCCTATTCCGGATCCGTTCTGGAAACCGGGTGACAGTATGGATACTACGCCGCCGGTTCTCGAAAAGCTGCCTTACATTGTCGTGCTGGTGGATGAGTTTGCGGACCTGATGATGGCGGTGGGTAAAAAGGTCGAGGAACTGATTGCCCGTCTGGCACAGAAAGCCCGCGCCGCCGGTATTCACCTGGTCCTGGCGACGCAGCGACCGTCGGTCGATGTGATCACCGGGCTTATCAAAGCGAATATTCCTACGCGTATTGCATTTACCGTTTCAAGTAAAATTGACTCCCGCACCATTCTGGATCAGGCCGGGGCGGAGTCATTACTCGGAATGGGGGATATGCTGTATATGCCACCTAACTCCTCGATGCCGGTCCGTGTGCATGGAGCCTTTGTCCGTGACCAGGAAGTGCATGCCGTGGTCCAGGACTGGAAAGCCCGTGGCCGGCCTCAATATATCGACAGCATTACTGCCGGGGATGAGAGTGAAAGCGGAACCGGTGGCGCTGATGGTAATGGTGAAGAACTGGACCCGTTATTCGACCAGGCCGTTGGTTTCGTGGTTGAAAAACGTCGTGCTTCTATTTCCGGTGTTCAGCGACAGTTCCGTATCGGTTATAACCGGGCGGCCAGGATTATCGAACAGATGGAAGCGCAGGGAATAGTTTCCGAGCCCGGACATAATGGTAACCGGGAGGTGCTGTCACCCCCTCCGCACGAAATGTAAGTTCCGATAACAGGTTGTTATCCTGATGGGCCAGAATTTTCTGGCCCATTGTTTATCTCTCCCGGTATCCCCATAGTAATACTCAGAATTCAGTTTTTTCTCCTGTCGGAATATACCGGCAGAGACTACGGTTAACAGTGCACAGCCGGAATGAAAGTTAAGGAATAATTACAGATGAAAAAATTGTTGATTGCTACAGGTGTTATCAGTCTTATGATTTCAGCCGCTGTCCGGGCCGACGATTCAGCCAGTCTGCAGACACGTCTGGACAAGGTAAGTAGTTTTCATGCGCAATTCAGTCAGAAAGTCACGGATGCTTCAGGCAACAACGTGCAGAACGGTGAAGGTGAATTGTGGGTCCAGCGTCCGAGCCTGTTCAACTGGCATATGACCGCTCCGGATGAAAGTACCATTATTTCCGATGGCAAAACGTTATGGTTTTATAATCCTTTTGTTGAGCAGGTAACGGCGACCTGGGTGAAAAATGCCACCAGTAATACACCGTTTATGCTGATTGCACGTAACCAGCCCTCAGACTGGAAACGCTATAATGTGAAACAGCAGGGCGATAATTTCGAACTGACGCCGAAGAGCAGCGACGGTAATCTGAAGCAGTTCACGATAGATGTCACTCCGGGCGGCACTATCCGTCAGTTCAGTGCGGTTGAACAGGACGGGCAACGCAGCAGTTATCAGCTGAAAAGCCAGCAAAACGGGGCGATCAGTCCGGATAAATTTAAATTTACTCCTCCGCAAGGGGTAACGGTGGACGATCAGCGTCAGTGAGGTGAATGTGGATACACTTTCTCTGGACTTTTCTGTCAACGAATTTCAGCCGCTGGCCGCACGTATGCGGCCACGAACCCTGGCTGAATATGGGGGGCAGCAGCATCTGCTGGCCCCCGGAAAACCCCTGCCCAGAGCGATCGAAGCCGGTCATTTACATTCCATGATCCTCTGGGGGCCGCCGGGAACCGGTAAGACGACATTGGCAGAGATTATCGCCCGGTACGCGAATGCCGGTGTTGAACGTATATCTGCGGTCACCTCCGGGGTTAAAGATATTCGTGAAGCCATTGCCAGAGCAAGTCAGAGCCGGCAGGCGGGTCGCAGGACCATTCTTTTTGTGGATGAGGTGCACCGCTTTAATAAGAGTCAGCAGGATGCTTTTCTGCCGCATATTGAAGACGGCACCATAACCTTTATCGGCGCGACGACAGAAAATCCCTCTTTTGAACTTAACTCTGCACTGCTTTCCCGGGCCAGGGTCTATCTGCTGAAATCGCTGACGGTGACTGATATTGAGGCAGTGCTTGCACAGGCAATGTCTGACAGTGAACGCGGCCTCGGCGGACAGGATCTGCAATTACCGGATGATACCCGGAAAATGATCGCGGAGTTAGTGAACGGGGACGCCCGTCGTGCATTGAATACGCTGGAGATGATGGCGGATATGGCGGAACCTGATGCCGGAGGGAAGCGTATACTGACCCCGGCATTATTAACCGAAATCGCCGGCGAACGTACCGCCCGCTTCGATAATAAAGGTGACCGGTTTTATGACCTTATCTCAGCGTTGCATAAATCTGTTCGCGGCTCTGCCCCGGATGCTGCCCTTTACTGGTATGCACGTATTATTACCGCAGGCGGTGATCCCTTGTATGTCGCCCGTCGTCTGCTGGCGATCGCGTCAGAAGATATCGGTAATGCTGACCCCAGAGCCATGCAGGTCGCGCTAGCCGGCTGGGATTGTTACACCCGAGTGGGGCCGGCCGAAGGGGAAAGGGCGATCGCCCAAGCGATAGTTTATTTATCCTGTGCACCAAAAAGTAATGCGGTCTATCAGGCGTTCAATGCAGCGATGGCGTCTGCAAGAGAAAATCCTGATTATGATGTTCCGGATCACCTGCGTAATGCGCCGACCCGGTTGATGAAAGAAATGGGGCTGAAGAAAGGTTACCGTTATGCCCATGATGAACCCAACGGATATGCCGCTGGCGAGGAGTATTTTCCGCCTGAAATGGCCGGTTCGCGCTATTATTCACCAGTTGAACGCGGTCTGGAGACGAAAATTGCAGAAAAGCTGGCATGGCTGACTGAACAGAATCAAAATAGCCCGACAAAACGCTACCGCTGATAAAAACATTACGGTAAGGTGAGTAGCAACGTTATTTCGTTTAGTGGATTCCTCCCAACGATTTTTTCATTTCATTAACTCATACACAGGATTAGCATGCTCGATCCCAACCTGCTGCGTAATGAGCCAGACGCAGTTGCAGAAAAACTGGCACGCCGGGGATTTACTCTGGATGTTGAAACGTTACGTTCTCTTGAAGAACGTCGTAAAGTTTTGCAGGTAGAAACCGAAAATCTCCAGGCGGAACGTAATTCACGATCCAAATCCATCGGTCAGGCTAAAGCGCGTGGGGAAGATATCGAGCCACTGCGTAAGGAAGTGAATGAACTGGGAGAGCGTCTGGAAGCGGCTAAAGCCGGGCTGGATTCTTTGCAGACCGACATCCGTAATCTCGCGCTGACGCTGCCTAACCTGCCGGCAGATGAAGTGCCTCAGGGTAAAGATGAGAACGATAATCTGGAGATCAGTCGCTGGGGTGAACCTCAGCAGTTTGATTTCACGGTTCGTGATCATGTGGATCTGGGTGAACTTTCCGGCGGGATGGATTTTGCTTCGGCAGTTAAACTGACCGGCTCACGTTTTGTGGTGATGCGAGGGCAGATTGCCCGTATGCATCGTGCTCTGACCCAATTTATGCTGGACCTGCATACGGGCGAGCATGGCTACACCGAGATGTATGTCCCTTATCTGGTAAATCAGGACTCCTTATACGGTACCGGACAGTTACCCAAATTTGGTAATGACCTGTTCCATACCCGTCCGCTGGAAGAAGAAGCGGACAGCAGTAATTATGCGTTGATCCCGACGGCGGAAGTTCCGTTGACGAATCTGGTCCGTGATGAAATTCTTGAAGAAGAGAGTCTGCCGCTTAAAATGACGGCACATACTCCTTGCTTCCGTGCCGAAGCCGGTTCATATGGCCGGGATACCCGCGGGTTAATCCGTATGCATCAGTTCGATAAAGTCGAAATGGTGCAGGTGGTGACTCCGGAGACGTCGATGCAGGCACTGGAAGAACTGACCGGACATGCAGAAAAAGTTCTGCAGTTACTGGAACTCCCTTACCGTAAAATGCTGCTATGTACCGGTGATATGGGCTTCGGCGCCACTAAGACCTATGACCTTGAGGTCTGGTTACCGGCACAGGGCACCTATCGCGAAATTTCTTCCTGCTCAAATATGGCTGACTTCCAGGCCCGTCGCATGCAGGCTCGTTGCCGCAGTAAAGCGGAGAAAAAACCGAAGCTTCTGCATACCCTGAACGGGTCAGGGCTGGCGGTCGGACGTACGCTGGTAGCGGTTCTGGAGAACAACCAGCAAGCCGATGGTCGCATCCGTGTACCGGAAGTCCTGAAGCCTTATATGAACAATCTGGATTATATTGGCTGACAGACCCTGCCTGAAAAAACCTGCCCTTCGTAAGAACGGCAGGTTTTTTTTATCTGTAAAACAGTGTTCCTGTTAATAATATCTCTGTACCGTCGTGTGAGTCGCACTACCGGACACTGAATATCCCTACCGCCGGGTGTCTAATCCGGAAAAATCTGCCGTGCAGGCAGAAATACACCTTTGCTTCCCGGTGTAAGCCTGACCCAAACTGTGCCTTTATCCGTCAGATGACCACCCCGGAATCCAGCAGTGAAGAACAGGAGCAGACCAGACATAGGCAGAATGCAAAGGGTCCGTACCGGAAAAGAAAGCGCCGGGATTTTTGCAGGCTCCACGGAATTAGGGTTTCTACCCTGAAAGGGGAGTAAATATAGCTTACCGGAGGTGTGTATTTTCAGCATCCGAACCCGAACCCTTCTATGTTATAGAGGCCATAAAAGAAGGCACGTATTTTATAGTAGAAAAATAGTTAATCACCTAAACATATAGGGAGGTAATAATAATTCTTAATTAAGGTAATCCTCATAAAAATATAGAATAGCCCTCAAATCTATAGGGCCCTGATGAAAACGGCAGGTGACAAACGACGTGTTAAAAAGGTAGTGTTTTATCTGGCTAAAAAACAAGCTGGATTTTTTTTTATGCGCTATTTAGTGAATAAAAAGATACTCTGATGAATGATTAATCAGTGCAATAAGTTTATCGTAAATTTATCGTAAATATATCGTTCTTAAATACTACCATATGTAATTTATGCCGATATTTTAAACTGTGAAATGCGTGTTTATACGTTTTATTAGCTGGCTAAAAGTGCTGTTCAATAGTTTTTTCCTATTAATTAACACGCTCTGATAGCAGTTTTTAATGTTCTTTTGTCTGTGGCAGTAGTTTATTGTGCTTGTTTTTATTGTTTTTGTAGTGATTAATTTCAATTAATGGCACCTGGCAGGGAGCTTAAAAGGAAGTGTCTATCAATAGATATATTTGATCAGTGATCTGCGTTGGTTTTTTATTATTGGCGAGTATAATGCAGCCGCATCATTAATCATTTGAATTGCTAATCTGTTTATTCAGATGTGCTGGCAATACTGTGGTTGACATTAAATGTCGGAAAAATAAAAAAGAGAAAAATATGTTTAAAAAATCACTGTTACTGATTTCTTTAAGTTCTTCTTTAGTTTTTACTTCAGCAAGCTTTGCAACTACCGCGACATATACTGCGCAGGCAACTGCCAATATGAATGTTTCGCTGACCGTATTAAAAGCATGTAGCATCACTGCCAGTGATATGAATTTTGGTAAACAATACAGCAACGCTGGTGATTTATCGGTGCAAACGACGGCTGCTGTAGTTTGTACTAAAAATACACCTTATAAAGTTTCTTCTGACAGTTCACATGATTATGAAATGTCGGACACTAACGGCGACAAAATTGCCTATAGTCTCTATGCCGATCAGGCCGCATCGACACCTTTTACCACCGGTACTACCGGAACAGGTACCGGTGTTGCGCAGAATATTAATATCTATGGTAAGGTAGGTTCATCGGCATTACAGGTTGCACCTGCAGGTGATTATACCGATACCGTGTTGCTGAGTGTTGATTACTAATTCATATTATTTGCTGGTGTGGTATATGATGCGTTTTTTTACGGTGTTAAGTCTTTTTGTTACGACTTTCTTTATATCTGGTTCATATGCCGCCAGCCTGCAGGTTTTTCCCGTGAATATTAATTTCTCAGCGGGAGAAAATGTAAAAGCGATCTATGTTAACAACATGGGTACTGATCCTATCAGCGCACAGGTTCGTGTCTATCAATGGACGCAGCAGAATGATACGGACGTGCTGACAGAGACACAGTCTCTGGTCGTCAGCCCGCCAATGACGGCGATACCGCCGGGAAAACAGCAATTATTACGTGTCATTCTTCCTGTACCCGTGGGGCCGGCGGAACAATCTTATAAACTGGTTGTGGATGAATTGCCCGGAGCCACAGATAACAGCGGTAAACATGCTGTCAGGTTCCTGTTACGCTACACCCTTCCGGTATTTATTAATACGCCGCAGAGTGCACCTGATATGAGTGACTTCAAATTTTATCTGGATACTCATTCTGTTCCTGAAAAACTGCGCATTGTAAATAATGGGGCGGAACATTTAAAACTAAGTAATGTTATTTTATCTTCAGGTGAGCATCAGGTAACGATTAACCAGGGGTTAATGGGGTATGTTTTAGCACATAGTGCCCGTTCATGGTCTTTGCCGAAAGGCAGGTACTCCGGTTCAACAATTACTTTTACCACTAATGATGATTCGACAACAAAAACAGTCCCGATCACACTCCAGTAACTATTTTTTATATACGTCGCTATTTCTGTCATCGTCTGTTTTTGCGGCTCCGGATGAAATGTTATATCTGAATATTACGGTCAACGGAGCCTCTGTTCCTGGCCTGTTTCAGATTTCAAAACAGGGTCAAAACTTTTATATCGCCGCTGAAGATGCCAAAAAACTAAATATTAATACTCAGCAGTTACCTTTAAAAAATAATCGTTTAGATCTGAGCAGTCAGCCGGGACTCGGTATCCATTATGATGCCCTCGGCCAGGTGCTGGAAATAAAAGCGGATAAACACTGGCTGGGCGGGGACCAAAAACTCAATAGCCAGCAGCAATCCGGTTTGCTTTCAGGTCAGCAGTTCTCTCCGGCAGTAAAAGGGATGGCACTAAACTATGATCTCTATGCCAGTCAGGATGCATCAGGCCAGGATGTTACCGCTTATACGCAGTTACGTTCCTTTGGTATTGGCCCGGGAAATTTCAGCAGCTCCTTTAACAGCCGGTTTGAAGACCTGAGTGGCAATACGGATAACAGCACCCAGCGTCTGATGACCAGCTGGAGTTATGACAATCCGGATAAACTGCTGAGTATCACCCTGGGCGATAGTTATACCGGTTCGCAAGCATGGACGAATAGCGTCCGTTTTGGCGGATTCAGCATCTCTCATAACTATAGCTTACAGCCGAACTTTAATACCTCAGCACAGGATGTGCTGTCGGATACGACAGCATTACCGTCGACCGTCGATCTCTATGTGCAGGGGATTAAACAATCGTCAGAGCATGTGAACCCGGGCCAGTTTACCCTGACTACGACCCCCTTTTTTACCGGCAGCAACACGGCGCAGGTCGTGATCACCGATATTAATGGTCAGCAACGTGTCATCAATCTGAACCTCTATGGGTCTGACTTACTGTTGTCGAAAGGTCTGGATACCTGGAGTCTTAACACCGGCTGGGTACGTGAAAATTATAGTTATCGTTCCTTCAGTTACGATCCTGACTTTATGGCGACGGGAAACTGGCGTTATGGTCTGGCGGATCGGCTAACCCTGGAAGGGCATACCGAGCAGGGACAACCTCTTCAGAATGGCGGACTAGGATTTAATTATCTGCTCTCCCCGATGCTGGGGATTGTCCACAGTGATTTCTCTGTCAGCCGTCATGACGGAGAGGCCGGTCAGCAATGGGGAATGGGCTGGCAGTGGTCAGATCAGCGCTTTAGCGCCTCCGTTTCGCAAACGCGACGCAGTATGGCCTATCGTGATATGTCAGTGCTGACTGAAGGTACCTTAGCCACGCATTCCGATAATGCCTTTATCAGCTGGTCTTTCACGCATATGGGTACGGTCGGCATGAGCTGGATTAACCGCCAGTATCCGGAAACACATCAGCAATATGCAGGATTTTCATGGTTTAAGACGTTCGGCCAGCGTTTCAACATTGCGACCAGCCTGACGCAATCGATGGAGGATACACGCGATAAGACGGTGTATATCAATCTGTCGTTCCCGCTGAGCGACCATCAGTATGTGTCGGTTCAGCGGTCACAGGAAAGCCAGTCGACCTATAACCAGCTAACCTGGTCACGGACGCTGGACTCCAATAAACCAGGCTGGGGAGGCGATGTGTCGGTACAAAGCGGAGACAATCCGAATACCCATGCAGACTATCGCCAGCGGACCCGCTGGAGCGACCTGGAACTCGGTTATAACCGCTATAATCAGCAGAGTAACTATTATGCATCAATGACCGGCGCAGTCGGTCTGTTTATGGGGCATATGTATGCGACCCGGGAGCTGGGAGATGCCTTTGCGATCGTTGATACCGCAGGGGTTCCGGATATTCCGGTGTATCTGCAGCATCGACCGGCAGGTAAAACGGATAAAAACGGCACATTATTTCTCAATGATCTGGATCCTTATTTCAGTAATGATATTTCGATAGATGTGTTGTCGCTGCCGATGGATTACCGGGCGTTGTATACCGAGCAGAAAGTGATTCCGAAGAGTGGTGATGGTGCGGTCGCCGCATTCTCTATTTACCGGACTCATGCCTTATTGATTACCGGTAAACAGGCAAACGGGACTGCGTTACCTTTTGCAGCAACAGTTGATGTAACAAACGCAGAAGGGCTGACTGCCGTGAAAGGGACGACCCATACGGTGGTGGGTTATGAAGGCAATATCTATCTGGAAGATCCTCCGGCCAGGGGTGAGGTTATTGTTCACCGTACCCATGGAGATTGCCGGATACAATTACCAGCAGAGTTGCCCGCAGGGAAAAGTGTGGTGCAGATGGAGGCGATATGCCAATAATTAGAACGATGTTGTGGTTAATACTCGCAGGTATCGGTTTCGGTTTTTCATCGGGGGCCTCTGCCGCTCCGAATTGCTGGAACGGTGGGGGGATAACCTTTAGTTTTGGTACGGTCACGGCGGGACAGTCTGCATCTACCTCAGGACAGGTGGCCTTTACCTGTAATAATTATGATTCAGTCCCTGAGTATATCAGGGCCTGTCTGACCTTACAGGATAACGCCCCTCTGGCAATGAATCCGAACGGTGTGAGTGGTTATCCGTTGTATTTTAATGTTTATTCTTCAACGGATACGTCGGATGCACTCAGTGCAAACAATACTGTCTATGCGCAGGGAGACTTTGTGGTGCCGGTGGGCGGTTCGGTGGAAAAGGACTTCTCTTTAGTGTCGAAGATAGTTTCCGGACAAACTAAACTGACCGCCTCTGATTACTATAATTATGGCTTCTGGACAGTGATCAAGTACAGTTATGCCAGCAGCAGTAGTCAGTTGCCTTCCTGTGCATCAATGGCATCGACCAATACGCGGACGGTACAGCTGGGGGCTAATGCCGCGGTGAAAAATGGTTGTCAGATCAACAATGTCAGTGATCTGAACTTCGGGGAGTTAAGTCCGGCGGCTTCATCAGCCTTATCGACAACCTCCACATCGACGGTCACGGTGACCTGTCCTGTGAATACGGCCTTTTCGGTAGGACTGGGTAGCGGGTTGCATAGTCAGCAATCGACCCGTTATCTGTGTAATAGCTCAGATAATCAGTGTGTGTCCTATCAGCTATATCAGGATGCCGCTCACAGTAAGCCATGGGATGATACAAATACTCAGACAGTCACTTCTGCGACCGGCTCAAGCCAAAGTATGACCGTTTATGGCGTCGTTCCCTCCCAAAGCTGGCCTACGCCTGGCGACTACAGTGATACGGTGACGGTGACACTGAATTATTAATCTGCTTTCCGGCTTGTGCGCTGTCCGAATCGGACGTTGACAAGCCGGCCATATTCCTGTCGGCACTCTCTTCTCCGTTCTGCTTAGTATTCGTTCATTACCTTTCTGTAAATCACACTCTTTTCCCCAAAATGACTTAAATCATAAAAAATATTTATTTCATTTGTAAATATTCGCACCCTCTTGTATATCTAAGGCAACAGGTAGCAAAGATTACCTAAAGTAGTTTTATATTTTAAACATTTAACCAGGGCGGAAAGCATTAGCCTGCTGCATTCATTGCAAGAGGGGGTGGAAAATGCGATACCCGCACAGAAGTATCAGAGCTTTAGTTTTTTCAGCTAATTTTTCAGCAATGAGTCTGATGGTAGCTTTTCCGGCAACGAGTCAGATAGTTGAGGCTTCTTTAGGAATACATTTGCAGGTGGTTAATCGCTGCGCAATGCTACTAGAGGCCTCAGCAGGTGATATCTCCGTACATTGCAACAGACACGTTGCCTATAGGATCACCGTTCGTCCGGATGTGGCGACCGGGGACGGTATTAATCGTGTGGTGGTGAGTTACTAAAAAATACAGTTCAAAACGATACATAATAAGTAAAATCCGCCGCTATCAGAGGAGATATCTGTGGCAGAGCTTTTATGTCCTGCCCGATATTGTTACTTATCTGCATCTCCTGAAGTAATAAAACTGTTAATCAACAGGCCTGACACTTCCCGTTTTTCTCATTAATTCCCCGCTGCGAAAGCAAAAAATGCTCTGCATATTTTTGTTAATTGACTTTAAAATTGTTGGTGCCATTATTCGCCACATTATTTCCTTCTGTGGTTATGGCTATGTCTGCATGGTCCCGTCCCGTATTGCTTTTACTGAGTGGTTTACTGTTATTAACCATTGCGATTGCGGTGTTGAATACACTTGTGCCTTTATGGCTGGCCCATGACCAGTTCGCGACCTGGCAGGTTGGCGTCGTGAGTTCTGCTTATTTCTCGGGTAACTTACTGGGGACCATTATTGCCGGTAAAGTGATCCGCCGGCTTGGTTTTAACCGCAGTTATTACCTTGCCGCCGGTGTGTTTGCAGTGGCGACAGGCGCTCTGTTAATTGCTGGTGGGTTTGCGGGCTGGACACTGTGGCGTTTTCTGGCAGGTACCGGTTGTGCGTTAATCTGGGTTGTTGTCGAGAGCGCGTTACTGTGTTCAGGTACGCCGCGCAACCGCGGACGTCTGCTGGCAGCGTATATGATCGTTTATTATATTGCTACGGTTCTGGGACAGTTACTGGTCAGCTTCGTTTCCGATAAAGCGGGTTATGTACTGCCTATGCTGGTCATGCTGATTGTCGTGGCATTTCTGCCATTACTGTTTACCCGTATTAAAACGCCGGAAATCGCGGCGGAGGCTGAAACACCCAACGTCCGGGAAATGTTCGGTCGTCATTCTTCACGGCTGGGGATCAATGGCTGCATCCTCTCCGGAGTGGTTCTGGGTTCACTGTATGGTTTATTGCCGCTATACCTTTCCCATCGCGGCATGAGCGATTCGAATGTGGGCTACTGGATGGCATTGCTGGTCAGTGCCGCCATCCTCGGGCAGTGGCCTATCGGCAGGCTGGCAGATCGTTTCGGGCGTCTGATGGTATTGAGAATTCAGGTCTTTATGGTGATCCTGGGCGCTTTGGCCATGTTATCTCAAATGGCAATGGTGCCGGCGCTGTTTATTCTGGGGTGCTCCTGTTTCACGCTCTACCCGGTGGCCATGTCATGGGCCTGTGAAAAAGTGGCACATCATGAACTGATCGCGATGAATCAGGCCCTGCTGCTAAGTTATACCATCGGCAGTCTGCTGGGCCCGGTAATGACCTCATTACTGATGGAACACTACTCGGACAATGTTTTGTTTACCATGATAGCAGCCGTATCTTTCGTTTATCTGGTCATGTTACTGCGTAAAGCAGACCACCAGACAACGCCGGTGGCACATGCCTGATTAATCCGGCTGAGCCTTCACTAAAAAAGGGCCAGAGGCTAATGCCGGTCACTTAAGGTGACCGGCATTGTTTTTTAAGGGATATTTTGGCTTTTTGGGCCTGA